>CAYVSB010000085.1:754-2545 GCA_964452855.1 Candidatus Woesearchaeota archaeon | reverse complement strand
CGAGGCAGCAGGAGTTGATTTTAGAAATGCTTTGGATGAGAAAGAACAGTCAAGTTTGAGCGAGTTTATTTAATATTCATCCACCATCATCTCAAGGTCAGGTTCTCTTTCAATTACCTGCAGCAATGACTTTCCGTCTGCAGCTCTTATTTTATTTATCTTATCAATAAAGATATCGCGGGATAATGCTTTTCTTGCAGCATCATCTGCGTTGATTGTATATTCTTTTGCCGAAATTTTCTTTTTTCCTGAGACTTTTCTTCTGGCTATTGTGATATCCCATTTTATTTTAAGATAAGACTGGGCTTTCAGCAATAGTTTATTTTTTGTGAGAAATCTGTAAAAAGAAGGATTGTTCGATTTTATGCTTCCATCTGAAAATTTAAAGTGATTATTGTCGAGCCAGTCTTTCCAGTCCTGGTATCCTCTGTATCGTATATGTGTTTCAGGCTGTTCTTCATTAACATTCTTTGCTGAAGCCGTAGATTCTTCATAGCTATGTTTCATGCTTATTCTCGATTAATTGCTCATATTTAAAACCAGCCGTAACAGCCTTTCTAGCATGGTTATAGGAAATTATGAATTTAAGGCTGCAGAGGAGGAAATCCTTGATTTTTGGAAGAAAAACAAAGTTTATGATAGATCCAAATCCAAAAACAAAGGCAAAAAACAGTTTTATTTCCTCGATGGGCCTCCTTACACTTCAGGAAAGATTCATCTGGGCCATGCCTGGAATAAAGCTATGAAAGATTCTGTCTTAAGATATAAAAGAATGCAGGGATTTGACGTATGGGACAGAGCAGGTTATGATATGCATGGGCTTCCGACTGAGCATGCAACTGAAAAGAAATTATGCATCGAAGGAAAAGAGCAAATAGAAAAATATGGTGTTGATAAATTTATAGAAGAATGCAGAAAACTCTGCATCCATTACATGAATGAGATGAACAGTGATTTCACTAGATTAGGCGTCTGGATGGATTTCGAGAATGCTTATCAGCCTATAACTCCTGAATTCATAGAAGGTGAATGGTGGCTGATAAAAAAAGCGCATGAAAACAAGAGATTGTATGAAGGATTAAGGACAGTAACATGGTGTGCTCATGATGCTACTGCATTGGCTAAGCATGAATTAGAATACAAGAATGTGACAGACAGTTCTATTTATCTGAAATTTAAACTGATAGGAACTAAAAATGAGTATTTGATTGTATGGACAACAACCCCCTGGACAATTCCGTTTAATTTGGCTGTTATGGCGAATCCGGATATTGATTATATAAAAGCAAAGGTTGATGATGAAGTCTGGATTGTCGCAAAATCACTGACTTCATTCATTCCGGCAGTTGCAAATAAAAAATTCACAATACTTGAGGAGTTCAAGGGAGAAAAACTTGCAGGGTTGAAATACGAGCATCCATTAAGAGATGAAATAAAAGAATTTGATGAGATAGAGAAAACAAGTCCAAAACTACACACGGTTGTTCTTTCTTCAGAATATGTTGATACAAGCGCCGGTTCTGGATTGGTTCATTGCGCTCCTGGATGCGGTCCAGAAGACTATGAAGTTGGTCATAAGAATGGACTGCCAGCTTTCAACGAATTAGATGAGCATGGAAAATTCAAGAGTTCAATGGGAAAATATTTTGGATGGAAAGCAAAAGCTGATGATTCTAAGTTTTCTGAAGAATTGGATAAAAAAGGCGTTTTGATAGCAGAGAGTCCTGTTGAACATGAATATCCTCATTGCTGGAGATGCAAAAAACCAGTTGTCTTCAGGACTACAAAGCA
>CAYVSB010000085.1:0-744 GCA_964452855.1 Candidatus Woesearchaeota archaeon | reverse complement strand
AGCAATGGTCCTTCAAAATTGAAGACTTGAAGGAAAATATGAGAGAACTGAACAAATCGATATGCTGGGTCCCTGATTATGCAGGATCGAGGCAGTTTGATTCGTGGCTGGCCAATCTAAGGGATAATTCGATAACAAGGCAGAGATACTGGGGAACTCCTGTTCCTATATGGAAATGTTCTTCATGTGATAATTATGAAGTCATAGGCTCAAGAGAGGAATTGAAGAAAAAAACAGGAAAACTTCCCGATGACCTGCACAAGCCAAGTTTAGACAAGCTGACTATTAAGTGCAAATGCGGAAAAGAGATGAAAAGAATTCCTGATGTTTTGGATGTGTGGATTGATTCTGCAACTGCATCATGGAACTGTCTTGACTATCCGGGAAACGACAAGTTATTCAGAAAAATGTATCCTCCTGATTTTATTTTAGAGGGAATTGACCAGATAAGGGGATGGTTTAACATTTTGTTTGTCGCTTCCATGATTGCTATGAACAAACCGGCTTACAAATCAGTCTATATGCACGGATTTACCATTCAATCGGGAGAGAAGATGTCAAAGAGTGCAGGAAATGCGACTTCTCCCCAGGAAATAATAGACCAGTATGGTGCAGATACTATGCGTTATTATCTGATTGGAGGAACGAATCCAGGACTGGATCTGAATTATAGCATCGACGACATGAAAGTTTCATACAGGAATCTTGGGATACTTTGGAATCTTCACAAATTACTGATTGATT
>CAYVSB010000084.1:0-2594 GCA_964452855.1 Candidatus Woesearchaeota archaeon | reverse complement strand
TCAACCATTTTTTGGACAACAACTGCAAACTTTGTATAAAAATGTTTGAAACCTTTTTTGTTCCTGTAATATGTTGCTCGTGATGTGAACAATGAAGCAAAGCATTTTTTTATGTGCTCTATAAGGTTTTTGTTTCCTTTCACATTCATGAAAGAATCCTGCTGGCCGGCAAAACTTGCCTCTGCAAGATCCTCTGTGGTTGCGCTGCTCCTTACAGCAACAAAAGATGGATTGTTTGAATTGCTCAGAAGATCTGTAACGCTGCTGAATTCCAGGCTGTCTTTTTCCTCGCCGAGCTCTTCATAGGCTTCAATTATTTCAGACTCCATTTCTTTTGGAAAGGAAGATGCCATTATCATAGACCTTATTTCCTCTGTTTTTTTGTCAAGCTGCCCTGTGTTTTCATAGTCTATTCCTGCAAGAACCTTTTCTATTTTCTCGCCTATGTCAGCTTTCCTTATGAAATGGCTGTAAGCCTGCGCAGTCACCACAAATCCCGGAGGCACAGGAACTTTCAGATTGTAAATTTCAGAAAGGTTAGCTCCTTTTCCCCCCGCCACACTTCCGGAATTTTTGTCAAGCTCTGAGAACCATTTTATGAAGCCTGACTGTATGTCTTTCTCTCCGCCCTCTTTTTTCATCTGCATGAGGATTAAAAATTCGGAAACTTAATAAAGGTTTTTGTTTCCAGGATTAAAATTTATAAATGCCATTTGCATAATCACATAATGGGTTTTATAAGAGGTTCTGCCTTTGTTATAATCTCAGTGGTGTTTTTCATAACATTGCTGCTGATGAATTCCATGTGGGTGATTTCATCCTCACTTGATTATGAAAATATAAAACAGGAGCTTGTTCCTGTCGTAAAGCAGACATTGAAGGAAAATATAAACATAACATCTATCATTGAACTGCAGAAATATCCTAAAATGCAGCAATATTGCAAGAATATGTCTGAAGGTGAGGGGTATGTTTTTAGTGTAGAGAATTATACTTTTGTTGTTCCCTGTTCTGAACTTTCCAACGGGACAGAGGCTGTAATTGATTCTGCCATTGCCAATTTTGTCCACGAACAATATTACAAGGAATATTCCTGTGATTTTTGGAATTGTTTTGACAAGGAAACACTGCCAACCTTTGTGGTTTCCCAGCATTCAAAGGATTACTGGCAGAGCAAGCTTTACCTTTCCATTTTGGCAGCATTTGTTTTGGTAGGTCTGATGTTCTTTCTTATAGAGAAAAAAACTAATTTGCCCCTGGTTGCAGGTTCACTTGTTATACTTTCTTCATTGCTGTTTGCCAAGCTTGAGATTTTCATTACATGGATGATAAACTGGTTATTGACCTCTCCTATAAATCTTGATACCTTCCTAAAATTCTTCAGCATTGTATTCACCAAGTCTTACAAAGTGTTTTTGATAATGCTGATAATCGGGCTTGCGCTTCTTGCATTTGGAATAATACTAAAATTCTTCAGCATAGGATTCAAGATTGAGGAATTTTTTTCCAAGTTTGGTTCAAAAGCAAACAAAGAGCAGGAAAAGCCCGCTGAAAAAAGCGGGAAGAAGGGGAAGAAATAGGATTTGAATATTTAAGTCTTTTAGATAAATTATTATAATCAAACCTGGAGTTCGGTGCTTGTTAATTTGATTCCAAAATCGTTATTTACAGCGGCAATAATTTTTTCAATATCAGATTCTTTACCAGCCAAATCTATATGCTTTATAACTGGTTTGAATTCGTGCAATGTAACTTGGACGCGAGACCCTTCAATTTCCCTAACACTATAAATAATCATAGGAAGCTGCCTTTCATCATCCCTGCTTTCAAATTTAAGTTGCTCTGTTGTTTCTTCAGAACCTGGAAAGTAAATTTCTTTTGCCTTTCTAGCAAACTCTTCTGATAAAGTATAATTTAATATTCTCATGGTGCCTGTGATTGTTATATGCCTTATAAAATTATCGCTTCTGCAACTCTACATTACTTTCTACTTATCCATTCTCTGCATAAACCTTCTTATGAATTCCCTGGAGCGTTCGTCATCCCTTACCTCATTCACAGCATAGGCTATTGTTCCTGAAAGCTCTTTTCTCTGCGTTTTTACCTCTGCACCGAGCTTGTTTCTTGCTTCCTCATTGATGAGCAGCTCGCCTTCTGAAAGCGACGAAAGCTTTTTAGCACTGTTGATGAAGTTTCCAAGGCTCATGAATTTTACTGTTCCTTTTTCAATGCCGGCTATTATTTCACCATTGCTTACTGATATTCCGAAGTTTATCTTTTCCCTTGCAAGTTTATTGTATGCATTAATAGCATCTGAAATCTCTTTTGCAAGACCCAAAGCAGCCCTTTCATTTTTGAATGTCTTTGTTTTCAGAGGGAAAAATATGAAGAAGAAGCTTCCTGCATTCTCATAAACAGAGGCCTTTTTTCCCTCTGCTTCGTGAACAACGCCCTTTATTACCTCTCCATAATTTGTTTTGCTGGCTTTTAGGGCATCAAAGTTTTTTACCCTGAGGCATACCATGCTTGCAGTTTGCTTGTTCCCTTTTACAGAAAGCGATAATTCAGCCTTGCTGTCAGACTGAGAATAATCC
>CAYVSB010000083.1:0-2617 GCA_964452855.1 Candidatus Woesearchaeota archaeon | reverse complement strand
CCATGCCCCATCCAGATTCTATGAATTCACCACCAATGTTTTCAAATGTTCCTGTAAGCTCATTTTCATCAAAGCTCCATTTGCACTGGGCAATTTCAGTTGTTCCAAGAACAAGCTCAATTTCAGTATTCTCTTCTATTGTGCTGCTCCCTGTTTCAGATAATACAATTCTTTTATTACTTCCAAAGTCTGCAGGCTCTGCTTTGAATACACTATCATCATATTCTTTCAATGATAAATCAGGGGGATCTGCATCATTTGGATTGTCATCCACACAGAAAGCATTATTTGTGCGCCCATCAACCAAAACACAGCCTTGTCCCAAAGATTTGCACATGTATTGCGTGCAGGGAAGAATTCCGTCAGGGTCATTGCACGCCTCACAGTTTCCTCCTATTGGCGCTGTCCATGGATTGCACTGGAATTCAATGTCTCTTGTCTCAACTTTTCCATATTCAGTTATATACATATATGCTACAACAAGAACAACAGGCCAAAACCAGGGTCCAAACGCATATACGCCAGTATAATATGCCTGAATGGCTGCATAAGTTTGACTTCCTCCTAAAATAGCTCCGCCAAAAGCGTACAAGAGGGCGGCTTCTTTACTTACACCAACACCCTCTGCAACCCACAAACCAACATGGAATCCAATAAATGCTCCTATTGCGACTGCAATATAACCACCTAATGAAAGAGTATGTTGATAGGAAAAATATGTAAATTCAGGAGTAAGACTTGTAGAATATGAAACATAAACAAGAGTATTACCACTCCCTAAAGCAAGCCCATAATTAAACAAGTAAGTTGCCAAACCTGCAGCACCCAGTTTATTTGAGATGTCCAAATCATTTTCATTGGCTCCGCCAAAAGTCACATCAACATTTTCCAAATCAATTTGGCATTCGCTTGCATCGCTTCCTTCAGGACAGGTTTCCTCTCCAACTTCTATTCCTGATACAGCAATTTGCTGAACTCCGTTTGATTCATCTCCATCTGTATCAAAAATAACATTATTCTCATCTGCAAAATCTTTGTAATTATCCCATTGCAATACGCTGGCGTTTTTTTCAACCCTTTCATCTTCCCTGTCTCCCTTTGCAGGTTCGTTCTGGTTTCCGCTCTCGCTTCCCTTTCCCTTTTTTATGTCAATGTTGTTTGTTCCGACATTTCCATCATTTTCTCCCAAATAATTAACATAATTTCCGCAGTCTCCAAAAGAGACGCAAAGATTGTTTAATTTTTCAGCAAAAACATTTACTTCGCAGTTCCTGTTTGCATAAACATCCCATTCTCCATTAAGAAAACCCTCTACAAAATCCCTAACCTCTGAACCAATGCCAAACCCGCCGTCATCATCTTGTTTATGCCCCTTAACATAAATCGCAGGACAAGACATTGTTGCGACAGGACAAAAATCAGAATTTCCAGGAGGGTATCTTGGAACACAGACTTCAAATGTGAAATCTTCCCCGTCTTGTTCAAATCCAAGGCTTTCAAGCCCGAATCCAATGCCTTTATTATCATCAATAACAATTTTCTGGACATAGCAATGCGGATTTTCCGAACACGCGTCTTTTTTATCCTGTATTAATTCCCCATCTTTATCATAAAAAGGATTTTGAGAAACACACAAGCTTGCAAGATTTGGCTGAAGCTCTGCAGTTCTCAAAGTGAATGTTTCTTCGCTTATTGTTTCCTGAATTGTTTTTTGAACACAGACTTGATTTCTTTCAGTGCTCCACTCTGTGTTAATTTCACCCTCATTGCAAGTCAGTTTGAAATGCTCGCTTCCAGGCGCGTCTGCAGAGATGTTCATCTCTTCCTGATCTTCGCTAAATTTGCTCTCTATGTTTATTGTTTGGTTTCCTATCGCGCTTAAATAAACACACCAACTTTCTCCATGACTATATATTTGTTCTTTGTAATTGCAGCTTAAATCCTTGCAAATATTATCTCCATGCTGTTTTGTATCTCCTGTTCCTTCTGATTTCAAGGAGCAAAAACTGTTTTCTATTCTCGCACAGCTTCCGCAATTATCATTATTAACATTTCCGCTGATTGGATTGCAACTATTTATTCTTGGAACAACAAAACTCCAATAGTCATGGGGATTTATGCTGTTATAGCCGCCAGTTAGGTGGTTTATGTCTACCCTACTTATATCAACCCCTCCCGTCAAAACCCTGTTTGAGTCATAAATATTTCCAGGTTGTTCGCAACTGTCAATAAAATATATTTCATCTTTGTCTGCTAGACATGATGTTTTTGTTGTTGGTTGGCAGGTAACTCCAAATTCTTTTAATCCAGGATGAGTGCAAAGATAGCCTGAATTAAAAGTCCCCCCAGAATTTCCACATTGCTCTCCTGTAGTGAACTCACATCTTCCGCCGTTGTAAACACAAGCCCCTTTGTTTGTTGCCGATGAAAGTGCATTTGAAAGGAGAATGGTTTGTGGTTCATTCCAACCACTTCTCCAATCCATTTGATTTATGTCCAACCCTCTGTTTTGATATTCTCTCTCGCAATATGCTCTTGTTACAAAAACAGCTGAATCTGGAAAAACACATGCTCCTCTTTTGCAGAGATTTCTCTGCGCATTTGCCTGATTTGAATT
>CAYVSB010000082.1:0-2635 GCA_964452855.1 Candidatus Woesearchaeota archaeon | reverse complement strand
TTTATTGCATTTGGCTATAATGCTGAAGTTATTAATGAGAAAAAACTATTTTTCGAAAAGCTGACGGTTTGGGAATTAAAAATATAAGATTTTTATACTATCAAAGTCTGATATTAAAAAGGTGATAAAATGAGATATGAAAATTGGCTATATACCAGTTCTTCTGCTAAAACAATATCACATGCGCCCCTTAAAAAAAATATCAGAACAGATTGCCTTGTTATAGGTGCCGGATTTACGGGACTGCATGCTGCCCTCCGGCTTGCCAATTCTGGAAAAAAAGTGGTTTTGCTTGAGAAAACATTTTGCGGTGGGGGTTCTTCCGGGCAAAGCGGGGGGTTTTTGACTCCGGAAAGCGAAAAGGATATTGATCAACTTATCCAAGTATACGGGGAAAAAAGGGCCCATATTCTCCATAATATACCAAAAAGAGGCGTTCAGCTTATTCTGGACACAATAAAACAATACAAATTTAATTGCGACTTAAGAAAACAGGATTCGTTGTATCTTGCCTATAGAAAACCCCATGAAAAATGGCTGAAGGAAGAGGCAAGATTAAGAAAAGAAACCAGTTCTCCCTATAAGATTCTCAAAGGAAATGCCTTGAAAAAAACTCACCCTGTAAAAAACTATAGTATGGGGCTTAAATATCCCGGTTCGCATGGAATTAATTCATTTTTATATTGCCAGGAGATGAAGAATCTCCTCATTAAAAAAGGTGTTAAAATATATGAAAATAGTGAAGTGCATAAAATCAAGGGCAATACAGCAAAAACGAGACTTGGCTCTGTCACTGCAAAAAACATCCTTATTTGCATAGATAAGATGAAAACAGAATTTGACGAAGAAATTTCAAGAAAAATATATCACATTCAGAGCTATATAACTATCAGCGAGCCTTTAACAGAGAAAGAGATAAAGGCCCTCTACCCAAAGGGGGAATTGATGTGTTGGGATACAAGGATCATTTATATGTATTACAGGCCTGTCGATGGAAACAGGATTCTTGTTGGCGGTGCTGGTTTGCTGGAGACCTACTCTCCGACATATAGCTATTCCCCAAAAGTCATAAAGAAATTCATTGATGAGTTCAAAGAAAGATTTCCCCAATTAAAAAACATAAGTTTTACAACTTATTGGTCTGGTTTGATAGACATAACACAAGACCTTGAGCCCCTTGTTGATTATGATAAACAGAACAAATCCATACAATATGCTCTCGGCTGTGCAGGGTTGCCTTGGGCTGCTTTTTGCGGCGATTATATAGCCAGGCGCGTGGTTTCGCCAAAAAAAGCAGAGGATCTCTCTGAATTTACGAGAATTGACAGAAATTTCTTGATATCTGGCAGGCTGCAGAAATTTCTCGGGAAAAGAATAAGTTTTGCGATAAGCCATCTCAAAGAATATTTCCAAACATAATAATCACCAAATTTAAAAATACGTTTTTGTTTATATGAAGATAAAAGGGGAAGAAAAATGAGATTCGATTTTTGTGTTTTGGGGGCCACGGGAATGCAGGGAAGAATTGTAACGAGAGATTTAATTGAAAGCGGCTATAATGTTTTTTTGTGTGGCAGAGACAAAAAAAGAGTTGAACATTTGCTTAAGAAGTACAAAGGGAAGACAACGTTTGAATACGTTGACCTTGAAGACATAAAAAAAACGGCGGAAATCATAAAAAAATCAGGGGCAAAAGTTGTTGTTAATTGTGTGGAGGGAGACATGGATTTGAATTCTCTGAAGGCATGCCTTAAAGTTGGTGTGCATTCTATTGACCTTGGCTCTGACATACCAATGACAAAAGATCAGCTTGCCATGAACAATACTTTAAAAAAAGCAGATCTTATCCATATAACTGGCTGCGGTTCTGTTCCGGGAATAGGAAATGTCATGCTTAATTACGCAGATAAAAAATTTGACAAAATAGATACTGTTGAAGTGGGCTTCGCATGGGATTCAAATCAGAAAGTTTTCGTTGTTCCATTTTCAATGGAAAGCATAATGGAAGAATTCACTGCGGCTGCACCATACCTTCATAACAAAAAGATATACAAGGTAAAGCCAATGAATTCTATAGTTACTGTTTATCACAGAGCAATAGGAAGGCATAAAGATTTCAAGGTAGGTCATCATCCCGAAACCCACACGTTTTATAAGTTCTGCAAAGACAAGGGAGTAAAGAACATTGATTTCTGGGCTGGTTTTCCAGACCATTCAATGAAAACAATCCAGACATTCATTGACACTGGCTTCAATGATTCTACGCCAAGAAAATGTACTGGCGGCGCCTGTGTGGCACCAAGCGAATTTCTCACAGAGGTATTGAAAGACCTTGGATACCCAAAAGGATATACAGAAACAGAGAACCTTTGGGTTTTGATAAAGGGTAAGCACAACGGAAAAAGCAAGGAAATCCTTATGGAATGCATTATTCCTCCATTAAAAGGATGGCACGATGCCGGATGCAATATTGATACTGGAATGCCTGCAAGCATTATGGCACAGATGATTCTTAAAGGCATAATAAAAGAGCCGGGAAGCTATTCTCCTGAATTCATTGTCCCTCCAGAAGCATTTTTTAAGGAATTAAGAGAAAGAAAAATGCTTGTCTATGAGAATGGGAAAGTTATAAATT
>CAYVSB010000081.1:0-2679 GCA_964452855.1 Candidatus Woesearchaeota archaeon | reverse complement strand
GAAAGCATTCTTAAAATAAATGAGGAAGTTTCTGTCGGGGATATGAATGCATTTGACAGCCAGAAAATAGACTTTACATTCACTGTTCCTAAGGATGCAGAGGAAAAGAACTACAACCTTGTGCTTCAGGTTAATGACGAGGACAAAGAAATATTCCAGACTGACTTTGATGATGATTACGCAGAATTTGTTGTTCCATTCAAGGTATCTGGTGGATGCGGAGCAGTAGCTGATTCAACAGCTGTTACTGCAAGCCTTGTTTCAGGAGGAAAGGCAGGACAGGATCTTGTGATAAGCTCAACTATAAAGAACAACGGAGCATCATCTTCAACATATGTTGTAAGCGCATCAGAATTTGCACAGTGGGCATCCTCATATGAGGCAAACCCTGCAAGCATCATAGTTGCTCCAGGAAGCTCAGCACAGGTTACATTCACATTCAAGGTAAGCAATGACGCTTCAGGCCAGAACACATTCTACATAGAGCTTGTATCAGGCAACGATGTCAAGAGGCAGCCTGTTTCTGTATCAATAGAAAAGGCAGGACTTCTTAGCTCAATAACAGGAGCAGCAGCAGGAAGCAGCGGATTGATATGGGGTCTTGGATTGCTTAACGTAATCCTTATAGTTGCAGTGATTATTGTCGCTGTAAGGGCTTTGAGGAAGTAATTGAAGGAAGAATTACTAATCCCAAAACTCTTTTTTATCTTAAGTTAAGTATTATTAATTTACAGGTTCTTTTTACATTAGCAACTATTCCTCTTTTCTTGCATAACCAAAATCATCTCATGAACTTACTTCTTATTCTGCTGTAAATCCTGTCGCCAAGCCCTGTTTCCTTTTCTGCCTTTATCATTGCCATTCCCATAAGCAATCCCAAAATAGCTCCTGCAATAACATCGCTCAGGAAATGGAATCCGAAGTAAATCCTTGAAAAACCTACAAGGGCTGCAAGTGTTATCCAGAGGTATTTCAGCTTTGGAAATTCCATTGACAGGATGGGCACAGCACAAAATGCGGCAGCTGTCTGCGCTGAGGGAAATGAAAAGTCCCAGAGATAATACTTGTCTGTTATTGTAAAGATGGGGGAGATTTCCATCAGCCCCTGTTGGAAAGGTCTTTGCCTTTCAACAGTAACTTTTAGCAAAAAAGCTGCTGCTTCCGAGGCTGCAAGCGCAAGCCAGAGAGGAAAAATCCACTTACCCTTTCCCCTTGTCCACATCAAAAAGCTTGTCAGCACGAAAAAAATTATTATTTGGGTGCTTGCAAATGTGAATCCCAGAAGAATGTCTGAAATAAAAGGGCCTTTTATCGAGGAAACAGCCTTGATTATTTCGGTGTCAAAATAAAATGCAATTATGATTGCAACAGCAGCCAAAGCCCACGCCGTAACCTTTTTTTTGTGGTTCATGAAAGTAAGTAGTCCCAAATTATTTAAATACATTTCCACTGCTATGTTTTATGAAGCAGGGAAAAAAATTTCTTGACATAATAACAAGGTATCTTTTGCTGGCCTTGTTTTCCCTTGGTGGATTAGGGATATTTTATTTTGTTTTCACGCCGCTTACGCTTTATCCTGTTTTTTTTATTCTTGGCTTTTTTTACACGGCATCAATCCAAGGAACAACTGTCTATGTGAATTCAACAGCTATTGAAATAATAAACGCATGTGTTGCAGGTTCAGCTTATTATCTTCTCCTCATATTTAACCTTTCAACCCCTGGCATAAGAAAAAGAGAAAGAGTAGTGATGATTCTCTCCTCGTTTTTGATTTTTCTTCTGGCAAATATAGCAAGAATAGTTGTCCTTTCAGCAATGTATATTTCCGGAACACCATTTTTTGACATTACCCACAAACTCCTATGGTATCTTGGTAGCACAATACTTGTAGTTGGAATATGGTTTTACCAGGCTAAATCGCACAAAGTCAAGGCAATTCCAGCATACTCTGACCTGAAATTCCTTCATGATAATTCAATAAGAAAACTTCTTAAAACAAAAGTCAAATGACCGGCAGTCTTATTCTCAATATTTTCAGCGGTTTGATATCTCTTGTGCATACTTTGGGATATTGGGGCATTTTCCTTGGAATGGTGATTGAAAGCTCCTTTATTCCTTTTCCCAGCGAAGTGGTGCTTATTCCTGCAGGAGCTCTTATAGCAAGCGGAAAGATGACATTCTTTCTTGTTTTTATTTTTGCCCTTCTCGGAACAATTGGCGGAGCACTTGTAAATTTCTTCATTGCAAGATATCTTGGAAGAAGTTTGATTAACATTTATGTCAGGAAATACGGAAAATTCCTGTTTATTACCAATTCAAAACTGAAGAAAGTTGATATTTTTTTCAAAAACCACGGGGAAATAACCTCTTTTGTCGGAAGGCTTATCCCTGTTGTCAGGCAATGGATCTCCCTTCCGGCAGGATTTTCTAAAATGAATGTGTTTAAGTTCATAATTTACACAGCTCTCGGTGCAGGAATATGGATAGCATTCCTTATTTACATGGGCTACCTTCTTGGAGGAAGGATGAACCTTGTTGCCGCATATTCCGGCCAGATATCGTTGGCGTTCATGATAATAAGCATTGTAATACTTGCAGCTTACTTTATTGCGATAAAGAAAAATAATAAATAAAAATTTTATTGTTCAAGAACCTGGTCTATTTTTTTGAAAGCTTCAA
>CAYVSB010000080.1:0-2737 GCA_964452855.1 Candidatus Woesearchaeota archaeon | reverse complement strand
GAGGGCTAATTTTGCAACAATTGATTCTCTTGAAGAGGGAAATATAATTGACAGAAGGGCAGGAAGGACGCTTACCACAGAAGAAGCAGAGGCTCTTGCAAAATCCCTTAACAGGATAAGCATGCCTGTAAATTTCATTTTCAAGTCAACTATTCAGCATCGGGCAGCTCTTGTATTCAAAGGGGGATTTTCAGACAATATTTCAGGCAATGACTCAACTTATGACCAGGGCAAAACTACCCTCTCTGAAAGAAAAAGTTCTTGCAAGCCCCTTGATGACGATGAGAACTCCCAGTATTCTGCAAACATAGTTAACGAATTTTTGGAAAAGGCATTTGAGGCGCTCGACAATCATCCAGTAAACCAGAACAGGAGAAAGAAAGGGCTTCTTCCCGCAAATTATCTCTTGATAAGAGGAGCAGGGATAGAAATCCCCAAGCTTAAGATTTACAAGAAATGGGCTTGCGTTGCCTATATGCCTTTGGAAAAGGGATTTGCCAGCCTTTCAGGAATGAAAGTTCATGAGTTTGATTATCCAAAGCTGAAAAGCCTTGACGCATACAAAAATCTGCATGACGGGCTGGAAAAAGCATGCGATTTTTCCATAAAAACAATCAAGAAAGTCAGAAAAGATGTTGATTATCTTTATATTCATCTCAAGGAGACAGACCTTCCAGGGCATGACAACAAGCCTTTTGAGAAAAAAATGATGATAGAATACATAGACAAAACTCTTTTCAGTTTCCTTAGAAAATTTGCCCCTCCAAACAACATAAAGATTGTTGTCACGGGCGACCATTCAACGCCATGCAAGCTTAAAGGCCATTCTGCAGACCCTGTTCCAGTATTGTTCTATAATAATTCAGAGCTGAAGGAAAAACACTTCTCGGAGAAGGAAGCTGCAAAAGGCAAGCTTGGAAAAATAATTGGGAATGACCTGCTCAAAAAGGTAGGCTTTGTCAAATAACCCCTTTCTGAATGCAGCTGAACAATTGCTTTGCGGGACAGCAATCATTAAAAATAAATAGATGCCTTTCTTTTTGGGAAGATGATAACATACAATGATATTTATGAGGCTGCGAGGAAGGAAAGATACGCTGAGCAGCTGCAGAAGCTTCCCAAAAAGTTCATAGACGATGTTGCAAGCTACCTCAAGGAAAAAAAGGAAATGGCGTTCAAGGAAGAAGATGTTTTTTCGGACATGGTCACAAAGACAAAAAAGCAACTGGAAAATGCAGTGACTCTTTTCAAAGAGCTTATGCTCAGAAGAAGGAAGAAAATACTCAACCTTCTTCTTATCGCTGCTGAAACAGGGATTTCAAAGCAGGATTTTGACAACATGCTTCTTTTTGAAAAGGAACTTTTTGACGAGCTCATGAAAAGCATAAGCATATCTGACAAAAAGCTTGCAGAATCTCTCAACGGGGAAAAGAGCAAGAAAAAAACCTATGAGGCTGTTGTGTTCAAAAAAGATGTCAGCGAATTTATGGGGATGGATGGAGAAAAAATGGGCCCTTATGAAAAAGGAGAGATGGCAAATATCTCCCCTGAGATAGCAAAAATCCTTGCGGATGACGGAAAAGCTGATGTTCTGGAACAGCAGTAGGGTTTTGCTAATTATAATTCGCGATTATTCTGTTAAACTATTTCATTATATCTAATTGCAATGATTAGAATACATAGAAGAAGCGTTTGTTTATTAGCACTCAAAAGCCTGGCTGAAATTTTACAAATCTCGCTAAGTCTTTTTTCGTTTCACTCAAAAGCCTGTGGAGGTGCGAGGACACCAAGGTTTCCTTCGCTTAATCTTCCTTAGAATTTAAACTGCTTTTCCAGCATAAATTTATTTCACTTCGCTCAATAAATAAGCCTGTGGAGGGAGTTGAACCCCCGACCTACAGTTCATTTGGGTTTTTGCAAACCGTACAAAACTGCCGCTCTGCCGACTGAGCTACACAGGCATTTTTTAAACAAATCCCAATCATTTATAAGGGTTTTTGTTATTTAAACTGAGACTTATTTGCTCTTCAATTTTAGAATTCTTATCTCGCAGAAGGATACCGGATAGATTTTTTTCAGCCTCAAGCTGAGCTCTTTCTGAAGAATGTTCTTGAGTGTGTCATCAAATAGCTGGGCTGATGTTTTTTCTTTGGCGTAGTTCATTATCTCTTCCCTTGCCTTGATTCTTAGAGCAGTCCTTATTTTTCTTGGAACTTTCCTTCTTGTTATAAGGAATGGCTTTACAACAGCTTCACCATCGCTTGTTTTTGCCGTGAATGAATCATCAATCTGGTTTGTGCCTTTCCTTATCATTCTTCTCAGGAATGAAGGCATGACCTTGATTTCCCTTGGGTTTGCAACAGCCTCTTTTTCACCTGCAGAAACTACAAACTGGGCAAGAAGATTTTTCCCTCTCAAAAGTCTTGTAAGGTCGTAGCTTATTATTCTCCCGTTCAATTCATGCATTTCATATGCCTGAAGCTCAACATCCTTTTTTATGAGAGGAATTTCAATCGTGAAGAACCTTTTTTTTCTTTTTGCTATTGCCATTTTATTCCTGTATTATTTTACCTGACCTTATTCCCTTTTTTTGATATTTTGACTTTTTGCAAACGGCGCATGTGTACATTATGTTTGTCTTTTTTGTTGTCTTGGATTTTCTCTTGAATTTTGAAACAGCTGGCTTGGAACCCCATTTTCCCTTGTTCCCAATGCCCCTTCCCAACCCTCTAAGTCT
>CAYVSB010000079.1:0-2795 GCA_964452855.1 Candidatus Woesearchaeota archaeon | reverse complement strand
AATTCAGGCCATGCTCTTGGAAGTGCAATGGTACATTTCAACATAGGAAATGGATTGCATAATTTCCTTTACAGCGCAGATTACAAATATGCCCGCACGCGTTTACTCGACCCTGCCGTAAACAGTTTTCCAAGAATTGAATCTGTCCTTACAGAATCAACATACGGCGCAAAGACAGATATTCTGCCCCCAAGAATTGAATCAGAAGAAAAATTGCTGGAAATAATAAACAAAACAATAAATCGCGGAGGCAAGGTTTTAATTCCGGAGTTAGGCTTGGGGAGGGCGCAGGAAACAATGCTGATAATAGAAGATGCAATAAAGCAGGGAAAAATGAAAAATATTCCTGTTTACATCGATGGAATGATTTGGGACATCAATGCAATCCATACAGCATATCCTGATTTTCTTAGTACCCATGTCCGCTCTTCTATTTTCCAGGACAAGAATCCCTTTGTTTCTGACATTTTCTCCCGGGTCGGAAGCTCGCAGGAACGAAAAAAAGTAATTGAGGGCGGTCCGTGTGTTGTTCTTGCAACTTCCGGTATGCTTGTCGGTGGTGCCAGCGTTGAATATCTCAGGGAATTCGCGGGCAATGAAAAAAACTCAATCTGCTTTGTCTGTTATCAGGGTGTTGGCTCTCTTGGCCGCCAGGTACAAGAAGGTCTGCAGGAAACAAGAATGATTGTCGACGGTCACGAAGAGCAGGTAAAAATAAAGATGGAAGTAAACACAATTGCCGGCTTGTCTGCACACGCGGGAAGAAATGAAATCACTGCTTTCTTCAGCAACATGAGGCCAAAGCCAAAAAGAATCATGCTTAACCATGGCGAAGTTTCCAAGTGCCTTGACCTTGCCTCTGCCCTCTACAAATTAAACCATGTTGAGACAAATGTTCCCCGTGTTCTGGAAACCGTGAGGCTGAGATGAATCATTCTTTATCTTTTACTTTATGCCACGCAATATGTCCTTCAAATTTCATACTCAATCTCCAAGTTAATCCAAGATTAAATATCAACAATCCTATTATCAGACTTTCTGTTTGCCAGCTTCCCCCTAATATCGCGCGTAAAAGCTGATAAGCTATAAATAACCCCAACAAGATTAATAAGATATCTATCCAACCCAATTTCATCTTATCCAAAATACTGCTTTTTTATTAAATAGACAAACAACAAAACTATTAAAATTAGTATTATTATAGATAACCAATCAATCCTCTTTTTCATACACTAATTATGTATTTTAATTATATAAATTTTTAGATTTTCTTAAATCTTTAAAAACCTACTTTTCCTTCTTGTAAAATTAAAAAATGAAACACAACCTGAAGATTACAGCAATCCTCTTATCAATGTTTATTGTCACACAATTAATAGGATTATATGTTGTCAATTATTATTCTCCTGCTGAAAAAACCATTCCTTTTGGCCTTGAGCCACCACAGCCGCAGCAAGCATCAGATTATAATTGGTTTCTCTCATCAATAATATTCGCATTCATAATCGCTGTTCTGCTGCTTTTCTTATTCACAAAGCTCAAATTGAGATTTATACTTAAAGCATGGTTTCTGGTAGTTGTTACTTTGGCTTTGGCCGTGTCTTTTTCAGCGATTCTTCCAATAAAAACAGCCCTTCTTTCTCTTGTGATCGCAATTCCCCTTGCATTGATAAAACTCTATGGAAAAAATTTTATTGTCCATAATGTAACAGAGCTGTTTATTTACCCGGGAATTGCAGCAATTTTTGTTCCTATTTTAAGCATTTGGACAGTTATTGCTCTTCTTGTCCTGATTTCTGCCTATGATGTGTGGGCTGTCTGGCATTCAGGAATTATGCAGCGCATGGCAAAATACCAGATAAAAGAAATGGGTGTCTTCACGGGCTTCTTTGTGCCTTATGTCTCAAAAAAAGTCCGGCAGCAGATAACAAAATGGAAAAAGACACTTTCAAAGAAACAATTGAGCAAAAAAAGAATAAAGGTTGGCGTTGCAATTCTCGGCGGAGGAGATGTTGTCTTTCCAATCATTGCATCGGGAGTCATGCTCAGGACTTTTGGGCTTGTCCCTGCCTTGTTCGTCACGTTGGGAGCAACTCTTGGGTTAGCATACATATTCTTCTTCTCAAAAAAGATGAAATATTATCCCGCAATGCTGTTCATAACGCCAGGAATTCTGCTTGGAATGCTGGTTGGATATCTTATTCTATAATCCCATATTGTTGTCACTTTAGGAAAGCAACAAAACCATAAGATTTATAAATATGGGTTTTCTGGGGAAAACATGAGAATACCAAAAGAATTAAGAGAACTGGGGCAAGGCGGGGTTTTGGAAATAAGATACAGGCCAACCCCCGAAGATGTTGTTATGGCAGGCAAATTTTCAAGCTATGCAATAAGCCATATACATGATGGAGCAGAACCCAAGCCATTGATGAGTATTTCAGTTACTAAAAGAGGCAAGAAATATTTTGTTCAGGGGAGATACAATCTTCCTGGGAAAAAGTCAAGGGATATTAGTTTTCCCATAAACAGCCCCGAAGAAGCAGACAGCGCAGCACATTCACAGGCTGTTAAAATAGCCAGTAAAATAGCAAGGTATAATCCTGGTTTAAACATACGCGATTTTACTCAAACGCAAAAAGAAAGGGTGACGAGAGAATCAAGAGAACTTGAAAAAATATTACAAGAAGGAGAACAATAAAATGCTCGTAAAAACAGATTTGATAAACAGGATAAAGGATTACTTTGACCTTAACATTTATGAGACAAAGGTCTGGCTGGCCTTGCTTGCAAAA
>CAYVSB010000078.1:0-2802 GCA_964452855.1 Candidatus Woesearchaeota archaeon | reverse complement strand
TTGCCCTTATTTCAGTTCTTCCCGAGTCAACAATTGCAATCATATCTGCGCTTAACGGAAATCCAGAAGTTGGCCTTGGAACCCTTCTTGGCTCAAACGTGGCTGATTTAACCTTGGTATTCGGGATAGTTGCGCTGGTTTCTTCAAATGGCATAAAGGTCAAAAGCAAAATACTTGGAAACAATGTCTATTACATTATTCTTCTCCTGTTTCCCCTCATCCTGGGATTTGATGGAAGATTTTCCAGGGGTGACGGCCTGATACTTGTTTTGCTGGGAGTATTGTTCTTTTCAAAAATATATATGGACAGCCGCAGATATCACAAGGAAACCAATAATATCAAAAAGGAGCCTTTTTTCAAGAGCCTGACATTCTTGATTCTAAGTCTTGCGGTTCTCTTATTGAGCGCGTTCCTTACTGTAAAATTCGCCGTGAACTTTGCCAATGATGCAAACATTCCTGCAATACTTATAGGGGTTACAATTCTTGCTTTGGGAACATGCCTTCCTGAACTTATATTTTCAATAAAGGCAGTAAAGATAAATCATGACGGGCTGGCACTTGGGGACATACTTGGCACAGTAATAACAGATGCAACGATAATCCTTGGTTTGGTTGCATTAATTTCCCCATTCAGCTATAATCCATACAACATTTACATAACAGGAACAGCGATGTTCCTTGCAGGAGTTGTTGTAACTGCATTCATGAAGTCTGACAGGTCAATAAACAAGAGAGAGGGCGTGATTCTGATATTGTTCTATATCCTGTTCATTTTCATAGAATTCATTGCAAATAATTTCCTTGGACTTCAGTAGGCAGGTCAGTCAAGTATTTTTTCCTCGTCTTCCTGCTCAAACCCGAACATTGAGAAAATAAAATCAAAGAACCTCAGTATAATCTCAAGGATTGCTATGAATAGAAGGTATATGATTATATCGCTGAAGAATGTTGATAGCTGGGAAAACCTGCCGACAACCCTGTCCAGACTGAAAAATCCAGGAGTGAGAATTGCAACTGAAAGAAGCGTGAATGGAAGAAGCTTTGCAATTTCCCTTGACAGGTCCTCCTTGTAATAGGCAGTCATCCTTATTGCAGATATTACTATTGCCGAGATTATCAAAATGGTTGCAAGCTCCGCATCAGAAGTGAGCAATATCAGGAAAAAGGTGAATATTGCAAACCAGAAGAATATGAAGAATGGAATAACTATTATGTTTTCAACAATATAAATAACTCCTTGCCAAAAGTCTGAAAAGATGTATTTTCCCGAATGCTTGTGCTTAATCTTGTTTAAATTGAGAAAATTTTTCTTGGAAATGAACTTGTGAAATTTCCAGATGAATATTGAGAATACAACAACAAAGACCACAAGAATCATCAGGTTTATGAAATCCCCCATCCATCCAGGAAGAGTTGCCAGAAATTCATTATAAAGACCAATAAGCCCTCCTGTGACGCCTGAAGCCTCTTCTGCCATTATTCTAATTGCACTCGCAGATTTTTAAATGTTTTATTCAATAAATTTAAATAGAATTATTTCTTGTTTTTTGATATGATTGATATTAAGCTAATAAGGGAAAATCCTCATCTTGTAAAGGAAAACATAAAAAAAAGATACAAGGATGACAAACTGGTTCTGGTTGATGAAATTATAAAGACTGATAGCGAATGGAAAAAACTTAGGCAAGCAGAGGATACATTAAGAGGCGAGAGAAACAAGCTCTCAGAATCAATCAACCAAGCCAAGAAAAAAAATGATGAAAAAGAAGTCAAAGAACTTCTGAAAAAGGCAAAAAGCGTCCCTGATGAAATAGCAAAAATTCAGGAAAACAGAAAAGTGCTGGAAGAAAAGATAAACGGCCTTTTGGGGCAAATCCCAAATATAATGCATGAAAGCGTCCCCAAAGGAAAAGATGAGCATGATAATCCTGAAGTCAAAAAATGGGGCAAGATACCAACTTTCAATTTTGAATTGAAAAGCCATGCAGAACTTGCAGAAGAATTAGGAGTCGCAGATTTTGATGCCGGAAGGGAAAACGCCGGTCAAGGATTCAACTATATATTTGGTGACCTTGCAGAATTGGACCATGCACTTCAAAGATATGGGCTTGATTTTTTAAAATCAAGAGGGTTCAAAGTTGTTGTTCCGCCAATGATGCTAAATTTTGAGACATTAAATGGAGCATTAAACGGATTAAAGGATTTTGAAGAAGTTGTTTACAAAATAGAAAATGAAGACTTGTATATGATTGGAACAGCAGAACACAGCCTTGTATCCCTCAATAAAAATAAAATACTAAATAAAAATGATTTTCCCATAAAGATTTGTGCTCTTACTTCCTGCTTCAGAAAAGAAATTGGGAGTCATGGCGTTGATACCAAAGGGCTGTATAGAATGCATCAGTTCAACAAGGTTGAGCAAGTGGTCATATGTGAACCAGAAAATTCATTCAAAATCCTTGAGGAATTGCAAAAGATAACAGAGGACTTCTTCAAGAGCCTTGAAATTCCATTTAGAGTTATTGAGATATGTTCAGGAGATTTAGGGGCAAAGTTTGCCAAGCAGTATGATATAGAAGCATGGTTTCCAAGGCAAAATAAGTATGGCGAAGTAACCTCTGCGGGAAATTGCACAGATTTTCAGGCAAGAGCATTAAACATAAGATATGATGAAAATGGAGAAAAGAAATTTGCCCATATTTTAAATAATACAATGATTGCAACCTCTCGTGGAATGGTTACAATCCTTGAGAACAACCAGCAGAAAGACGGAAGCATTAAAATACCAAAAGTCCTATG
>CAYVSB010000077.1:0-2848 GCA_964452855.1 Candidatus Woesearchaeota archaeon | reverse complement strand
TGCCTTTATCTGGCCAGAGCCGTCATCAATGGTTATTGTTGAGAATTTTTTCTCACCTTCGGAATCATATTTTTCAGTGACGTTTCCGACAAGGTTTGCCCTTACTATTCTTTTCCCCCCAACTTCAAGAAAGGCGAATTTTTCATTTTCAATTTCAGGTCTTCCGGAAAGAATCTCTCCTATCCTGAACTTGAATGCAACCTGCCTCTTGAATTTATTTTCTGTTTTCAGCTCAATCATTTTGTTTTTTGATTAGTACTAATGTGAAAAGTCCTTTTGAACTATTCATATTAACTCTTTTATTTTTATGCCTTTTTAATTATTTATATCTGTTCTGTTTCTAATTTAAAAATTTTATTGCACTGCCCAAACATCATGATGTTTTTGCGACAAAGCCGCGCCTTGGCTTGTATATTTCTCCCTGCGAGGCAAGCTTGTTTATTGCCTCGTCTATCTCATCCTTTGAAAGCTTGCCTTCAAGCTCGTGCTCAAGCTCCTCAATAGGAATCATCTTTCCGAGCTTTGGCTCAAGGTTTATTATTGCATCCCTCACTGTGAATATCTTGCCTCTTTGGGAAGAGGTTATTCCTGTTGTTGCCTTGTCTATGTCAAAGGTCTTTGATTCATAATCATAGCCGACTTCCATCAGGTAATATTTCATCAGGTCTATTGAAATTCTTGCATCATCTTTTGTTACTGTTTCACTAAGCCTTATTTTTGCAGATGCCTCTGACATTCTTATCAATGCCTGCAATTGCCTTGCAGATATTGGAATAGGTCTCATTAAGGTTTCAGAGGCAACAGGCTTGTTTCTTAAATCAACATAGAAATTTCTTATTTCATCTATTGCCTCCTGGCTTAGGATTGGTTTTACCCTTTGCTTTGAATAAGCTACATATTTCCTGAATATCTCTCGTGGAATTGTCATTTCTTCCCCTTCTTTTATGTGCTCTGAAAGGACATGGGTTGCAATTCTCAGGTCTTTTTCCTTGTCAGGAATGTCCCTTAATGTGAATATTATATCAAACCTGTTTATAAGAGTTGGAGGAAGGTCTATCTGCTGTGCTATTGACTGATAAGGGTCAAATCTTCCGAATTTTGGGTTTGCAGCTGCAAGGACAGATGTTTCTGCCCTCAATGTTGCCTGAACATTTGCCTTTGAAATTGTAATGGTTTGCTGTTCCATTGCTTCATGCATGGCGCTCCTGTCCATTGGATCCATTTTTTCAAGCTCGTCAATGCATACCAATCCCTTATTGGCAAGAACCATTGCTCCTGCTTCAAGAGACCAGCCTCTCAAATATTCATCCCTTACAACTGTTGCAGTAAGCCCTGCTCCTGAAGAGGATTTTCCAACAACATATCTTCCTTTTGGAGAAATGTTTGCCATGAAATTTAAAGTTACTGATTTTGCAACACCCGGGTCTCCAACAAGAAGAATATGAATATCTCCCCTGCTTTTTTGACCATCTGCATGGACTTTTTGAACGCCTCCAAATAATTGAAGCACAAGTGATCTTTTTATTTCCTCATAACCCCAAACGCTGGGAGTGATGCTTCTTGCAAGCTTTTCAAAAATCTTTGGATCCTCTGAAAGTTCAAGGATTTGCTTTTCATCTTCTTCTGAGATGTCAAGCTCTTCAAAGGTTTCCTCAAGGGGAATTATATTATTTGTTTCTATTGCAAGCTCAAACCTTGTTGAAAGCCCCCCTGTGTTCAATGGGACAGGCACTTCCTTTAAAATTCCTATGACTTTTATCCTGCTTCCTGGAGTTGTTTTTTCTTCCATTTTTGGCTCAACCAAATCTTCCTTGACAAAGACATTTATTTTTTTTGGCTGTTCTCCTCCTGAAAGAGACTCGGGAGATTCTTCAACGACAAGCCTTTGAGTGTCAACCATCTCTTTGCTTATCAGCCTGAAGCCGCCTTTTCTTCCGCAGGAGCATCTTGCAGGTTCGTGGAATTTTTTTTCAAGTTGCATCACTGAAAGAACTGTTCCGCACGAAGGGCATTCAAATTTTGCGTTTATAACCTGAGGCCTTACATCTGAAGCCTGTCTGATTATGCCTTCAACAACAATCATTTCATTGAGATTTCTTGACCTTATGTTCCTTATTTTTATTTCCTGGCTTTTCGGGAGATTATTCAGCCTTACCCTTACATTGCTTACCAGGCCTGACTCTTCTATTGCAAGCTCTATCATCCTCAATGTTTCCTCAGGATTTGCGAATATCTCCTCTGCAAGCTTGTTTGAGAATTCTGTAAGCTTCATGAAGTCCAAGAAAATGACGCTCTGGCCTTTCCTTAAGGATTCGCCAAGCTCCTTTTTGTGGAAGTCAAAGAAGCTTTTTGCCTCAATTATTATATCCTCTTTTTTGAATCCTGATTTGCTTTCCCTGCCAGATGGAGGAGCGATTTCAAAATCCCCTCCTTCTTCACCTCTTGTTTCTTCTGATTCCTCAACCATATAAAATTGTATATGATGATGACTTTAAAAGATTGTTGCAAAAAATCTGATATATTTACCCTGTTACGTTGCCTGTGGAAAACACAATGAAAAAAAACAGAAAATTTATTTTTATTTATAGTTCTTTAAAGCCTGCTTCACGTTCTTTAGGAGCTGGGACATGGAATCTTCAAGCTGCTGCTTGTTCTTTGTTCCTGTGCAAACAAGTTTTCCGTTGCTGAAAAGAAGGAAAGTTGCATTTGGCTCTATTAATTTGTAAACTAAACCAGGAAATTGCTCTGGTTCATATTCTGTATTTTGCATTTCTAAAGCTAAGAAATTAAGATTTAATTTTAGGTTTATTGTTCCTGATGCGACAATATTTTGAACTGTGATTTTTGG
>CAYVSB010000076.1:0-2862 GCA_964452855.1 Candidatus Woesearchaeota archaeon | reverse complement strand
TCAACGCAGGAGCATCATTTATTCCGTCCCCTACAAAAGAAACCATTCCTTCTTTCTGAAGTTCTGCAACTTTCTTTGCCTTGTCCTCAGGAAGAACATTTGCAATCACTTCTGTTATTCCAACCTGCTCTGCTATTGCCTTTGCAGTTCTTTCATTGTCTCCTGTTATCATCACGACCCTAAAGCCCATTTCCTTCAGTCCGAATATCGCAGTAAGAGAATCTTCCTTTACAGCATCTGCAATTCCTATTATTCCCAATGCCTTCTTGTTTTCAGACACAACAACAGCAGTATATCCTTTTTCCTCAAATCTCTGTATTTTTTCTTCAAAATCCTTCAGCGAGATTTTCTTTTCATTCATTAATGTTGTATTCCCAATAACTATCTCATTCTTTCCTATTTTTCCCTCAACTCCTTTTCCCCTTAAAATTTTGAAGCCGGAGACATTTCTATATTTTTTCAAGCCAGCTTTGTCAACAATTGCCCTTGACAAAGGATGCTCGCTCAGCTTTTCAAGGCTTGCGGCAATTTCAAGCATGTAGTTTTCCTTTGTCTTTGCATAAATTTCCCTTACTTCCGGTTTCCCTTTTGTTATTGTCCCTGTCTTGTCAAATACAACTATCTTCACTTCCTTCATTGTCTGGATAGCTTCTCCTTTTCTGATAAGAATTCCTCTTTTGGCTCCCATCCCGCTTCCAACCATGAGTGCAGTTGGTGTTGCCAACCCTAATGCACATGGGCACGCTATAACCAAGACAGCCACCCCAATCCCCAAAGCTCTGCTTAAGTCCTGGGAGAAATACCACCAGTTTGCAAATGTTAAAATTGACAATACCAATATAAGAGGAACAAATATGCTTGTAATTTTGTCAGCCAGTTTCTGGATGGGAATTTTCTCGCTTTGAGTTTCCTCAACCAGCTTGATAATATGAGCAAGGAAAGTATCTTTCCCTATCTTTGTTGCCTTGACATAAAGAATACCATCCTGGTTTATCGTTGCTCCTATGACGTTGCTTCCCTTTATTTTATCAGTAGGCAAGCTCTCCCCGGTAACCATTGATTCATCAACAGCGCTTTCTCCTTTTACAACAATGCCGTCTGTGGGAATTTTTTCCCCTGGCTTGACAACAAGAATGTCTCCTATCTTAATTTCTGAAACAGGAATAATGAATTCTACATTCCCCCTTATAACAACAGCATTCTTTGCCCCAAGCTCAAGAAGCTTTTTTATTTCCTGGCTTGCTCTTCCGCGTGCAACAGCCTCAACATATTTTCCTGTTGTGAAAAAAGCCATTATCATTGCGGCAACGCCTGAATAATCAGAAACAACCCCTGTAAAGCTTGCAATTCCAGTCAGGTAGGCAACAACTGTTCCCAGAGCAATAAGAGAATCCATATTGAAGTAAAATGTAAACAATCCTCTGGTTCCGCCCTTAATTGTATCCCATCCAAAGATAAACACAACAGGAAATCCAAGTAGAAGTATAACAATTATTGAATAAGGCATTTCTAAAAGCTGAAAGCCGAAAAGTCTTTCTGACAGCATCAAGAGAGCTATGGGAATAGTGAAAATCCAACTCCAAACAAGCTTTTTCTTCCAGTCCTGTATTTCTGTGTCCTCAACAGGCTGGTCATGATGATGGGTGTCCATATCATGCTCTTCCATCCCGTTCATGTTTTTCATGTCTTTCATTTCATGACCTTCGTGCATGCTATGGTTTTCGTGTTTCATTTTATTCTTTCTCCATCCCGACAGCCTTATATCCAGCGCGCACAACAGCCTTCTTCAGCTCTTCATCAGTCACAGAGTCTTCGCATTCAACCATTGCTTTTTTTAGCATCAGGCTAACATTCGCATTTTTGATTCCTAAAACTTTCTTCAGGCTTTTTTCTATGTTTGAAGCACAGCTTGCGCAATGCATTCCAGAAATTGTTATCTTGTATTTTTTCATTTTTGCATTGATTTATTCTATTTATTTTGGAGTTGTTTTGCAAGCCAAAAAATTAATAATATTAAAGCTATTAAAATTAACAGACCATAAATCCATCCGAAAAACATCATTCCAGAGCCGTATGTTCCGTACATCATATTCATCATTCCTCCAAATCCGTAGCTGTTGCCAAGACTCATCATTCCTCCGAAACCTCCGAATAGCAGAACAATAAATACAAGCACTCCAATTCCTATGATCAAATTCTCGTTTTTCATTTTGTTTTTACCTCCTTTCAGCTTTTTGCATTAGCACTCAGTTTTCTTGCATTATTCAACCACTAATTTTCCTGTTCCCATTCCCATTGAACATGCAAAGCCAAATGTTCCTTTCTTATTTGGTGTGAATTCTACATAATCGCTCGGTGTTCTAAGATTCTTTGCAACTCCAAATTCTTTTATTGTAAAACTTCTCAAACAGCCAGTAACAGACTCGTCAAGATATACTCTTACAGGCTGACCAACCTTCACTGTTATAGTATTAGGATAATAATTGTAATTTTTTATGCCAAGAACCACTTTCTGAAAGTTTCCGTCAGGATTGTCGTTTACAGCATTTCCCGTGACATTTGTCCCAGAACTGCCAAACATAAAAAATCCTGCGGCAGCTACAATCAAAATTATGAATGCTGCATAATAGCCTGCTTTCATTGGAATAGCGCACTCCTTGGGCCGAAGACCATTACAAGTATTGTGATTACTGTGAGAAGCATGCTCCAGAAGACTATGAAGAAATCACTTTCCTTTTTCTTGTCTTGTATTTCCCTTGTCTCTTTGTATATCATGTAATTCAATCCAAACAATATGAAACCGGATATAATAAAGGTTATTATCCCCATATAAGTAACATTATCATTAAGAGTCATTAAAGA
>CAYVSB010000075.1:0-2887 GCA_964452855.1 Candidatus Woesearchaeota archaeon | reverse complement strand
AGAAAATGGAAGTTTGCACAATAGGCGGGTTTGAGCAGGTTGGCAAGAACATGACTGCTGTCAAGATCAAGGATGATGTTTTCATCTTTGATGCAGGAATCTACCTGCCTGCAGTAATTGAAATTCAGGAAGAGGAAGAACATGCGCATATTTACAATGAAAGCAATTTACGAAGAATCGGTGCCTTGCCTGATGACCTTGTTCTCGATAAATATGGCTGGACCAATAAAGTAAAGGCAATAATCATAGGGCACGCGCACCTTGACCATTTAGGGGCACTGCCTTATCTTGCCCACAGATATCCTCATGCAGAAATAATCGCAACACCTTTCACAATGGCTGTTCTTGACGAGATTCTTGAAGGAGAAAAAATACATTTGAAAAACAGAAGAAGGATTGTCAAGGAAGATTCAACTTATGTTTTTAATGGCTCTTCCGGGCAAATCAAATTTGAATTTATCCACACGACACACTCAACACTGCAATGCGTTTTCGTTGCGATGCATACAGTTGAAGGCACGTTTTTCTATGCTCTTGATTTCAAGCTTGATAATTACCCTGTTATTGGCGATCCTCCGAGGTACAACAGGCTCAGGGAGCTTGGAAGAAAAGGAATCAAAGTGCTTGTCATGGATGCCCTTTATTCCGGAACAGAAAGAAAAACACCAAGCGAGAGAATTGCAAGAAATCTTGTTGAGGATGCCATAGCTTCTGTAAGAGACAGGAAATCGGCATTGATTGTCACGACCTTCTCCTCGCACATTTCAAGGCTGAAAAGCATAGTTGACTTCGGAAAAAGAACAGGAAGGCAGATAGTCTTCATAGGCCGCAGCCTAAATAAGTATGTTAATGCAGCAATAAAGGTAGGCCAATGTCCTTTTAAAAAAGACATAATAATGATCAAATACAGGAAGCAAGTTGATGCTTTCCTTAAAAAAGTTGAAAAGGACAGGGGGCGTTATCTGCTGGTTTGCACAGGCCACCAGGCAGAACCCGGTTCCATACTTGACAGGATTACAAAAGATGAAACACCATTAAAACTCAGGGAAGATGACAATGTGATTTTCTGCTCAAGCGTTATTCCCGATCCAGTAAACATAAATGCAAGAGAGCGCATGGATAAAAGGCTCAAGAAAAAAGGCGTAAGAATCCAAAATGATGTCCACGTCTCCGGACATGGCGGACGAGAAGACATGAGAGACCTAATGGAAATATTAAGGCCAGAACATGTTATTCCCGCCCATGGAACCCTTCGCCAGGAAACACCGATGATAGAGCTTGCTTCAGAATTGGGTTACAAGTTCGGAGAAACTTCTCATCTAAGCCCGAACGGAAAAGTTTTGAGATTTGATTAATCAAACCTTTTTAATTATAAGAGAAAATTCTAATGATAAAAATTCCAATATTATAATTAACTTTTATATTAAAATTAACTACTAACTCTGAACGAAGCGAAGCAATTATTTTTAAACTATTTTACCTTTAGGACATCATGCCAAAAGTAAATAAAAGATTTACATTCATTCGCCATAAGTTAATCGCCCAAGCATGGTCGCTTTGGAGGTATGTCAAATGAAAGAGGAACTGGTTGAAGGTATAAGACAAGCGGTTTCTAAAGGCGAGTCCATGGAAAGAGCCATGACTACTTTTTACAATGCCGGTTACACAAAAGAAGAAATAGAAGAGGCTGCAGCAGCTTCACAGGCTCCTGTTTTTGTCCAACAAGGACAATCAGTATTTCAAAGAGCGCCCGGCCAGCAAACAAGGCCACTGATACCACAACAACCGCAAGTCATTCAAAGAGTTTCTGCTTATGGGCAAAAACCATCAGGCCCGCCAAGCAAAAAAGGACTGGCGATAACAATCATTCTCGTCGTAGTTCTTCTTCTCCTTCTTGGGATCCTGGCTGCGGTCATCCTTTTCAAGGAAGAGATTTCAGGCCTCTTCGGCAACCTTTTCTGGAGAGGATTGCTTTAAATCACAATCAATTTTATATAGTTCTGGTTTGCTTTTGTTTTATAGGAGATTTATCTTATAGGGGATGACAAAATGTCAAATAAAGATGATAAAAACAGGAGGAAATTTTAATGAATATAAAACTGGGGCTATATAATAAAATGGGGGCTGTTTGTTATATTAAAAATTCAAGATTAAATTATACTATTTATATTAAATAAAGTAGTTCTATTTTCAAATACCCAAATGTCATAAGTCAAAGTTTCTCCTGCATCAGGATCTGCTGGAGTGAAGTAAATATTCAAGTCTTGTGCTGATAAGTTTGTTGCAAAAGTTGAATTAATCAAAGGTGTTGGATTGTCAGGATTACTATTTGTAATAGCAACAACTTCTATAGCATTAATCTGAGTATGGTTTCTTACAACTCCGTTTGATGTCGCATTAACTCCTAAATCATAAAATCCTTCTAAACCACTAGGCACTGTAACATTAACTTTCCAAGCACCATCATACCATTCTTGTTTTGGATAATTGGTATAGTTTACCTCTATCTGAACAAAGTCTATATCAATGGAATCTCCACCATCAAGATCCGATTACAGCATTGAATACATTTTGATTATCTAGGGTTAATTCTCTTGTAGCTTCTGAGACAGTTTCTGTTGCCCAAGTTTCCCAAGTTTCAGAAGTGTAATTCAATAAAATGAAATTTACATCCTCCCCTCCAGGACAGCCCCCAGTACACTGAGCCTCCATTGTTATTCTTATATTTTGTATTTGTTGTGCAGATTCTCCAATAGTAAAATTAAACCTAATCCATGGCTCAACACCACTTCCACTTGCTGCAACGCTACACATATTATCATCTGATTGGGCTAAATTTGTATAGCAAGTGCTGTCAATTTCAGTACCGTCTCTTGCAGATGCAAAT
>CAYVSB010000074.1:0-2911 GCA_964452855.1 Candidatus Woesearchaeota archaeon | reverse complement strand
TCCTTTATCGTCATCAAAGTCTCCGTCGCCATTCAAATCTTCTTCAAACCTACAATTTAAGTCTCTGCAAATGTAATCTCCGAATCTTGGCGCTGTTCCATCTTTTAATCTGTCATGTAATGTTCCAGTGCTTCCAGAAAGATAGTCGCAATTTCCGCAGCTTGGATTTCCTGCATTGCTGTTTCCAAAGCCGCAGCTCTCTGCCTTTCCTATTGTTTCGTCCCAATAGCTTCTGTCGTTTTGCCTGTCTGAATCATAAATGTTTGCAGGATTTCCGCAGGTGTCAACAAAGAAAACTTCGTCCCTTCCGTCGAGAATTGTTGTCTTTGTGCTTGGACCGCAGTTTGTTCCAAGCTCCTCGGCAGAGCACAAAAATCCTTCATGGAATGTCACATTTTGCCTCTGTGTTTCCATTTGCTGGCACTCTCTTTTTGTCGCAAATTTGCATGTTCTCTGGAAATCCTCTTCAAAAACACAAGCTCCCTTCACAGCAGGGAAAGCAGATGCAATGCATTCCGCTTCCGTGGAAATGTCTGTTCTGTAATTTGTTTCCAGGCTATAAAGAGAGGATAACTGCTTGCATCTTGTCTGCGTTGTGAAAGCCGCCTGTTCTCCGATTAAGCAGCAGCCCAATTGGCATTGGGGAACTCCATCGACTTCTGAATCAAACCATAATCCGCTTGCGGTTCCGCCAATCGGCTCCTCGCAAACTTTTTGCGGAGAATTTTCCATGCAAACTCCCTCGATTGTATTCACACATGTTCCGACTTTGCAATAAGATGTGGATTCACATGAAGTTGGAACGCTTCTGAAAGAAGGATTGCAATCGCTTGGATTGCTGACATCTTGGCACCATGCTCCTGCATTTGTCCTCTCGCAGCAATATGAAACCTCTCCGACAGCAGATATTATTTGTGAAAAAGCAACCGCTAAAAAAATTCCTGCCAGCAAAAATAAAATCTTGTCTTTACTTTTCATCTTAAACAATTCCCTCTATTCCATATCCTGGCGGCCACGCAACGCTTCTCGAAGCAAACTGAAATACATTTCCTGTGTTTCTGTCTGTTAATATGTAGATAGTGCTTCCATCACTCTGCAATTTTTTCTCAACCTTCAAATCATGATAGTAACCCATGTATATTGTGGTTTCAGCGTCCCCGTATCTGGCTTCCCAGTTAAGTATGCTATTGGCAATGCCTATTAATTCATAAAGATTATTGTTCAAAACAACACTGATTTTTTCAAACCTTTGCGTTTCCCCTTTGCTCAATGTTAAGTCATTTTCAAATGTCACAGAAATTATTTTTGGAAGCAGCTCGACATTTATGCCTTTTTTGACAAGATTTACTTCATACCCCTGTCTTTTGAAGCTTTCCTCCAAAGACTGGAAGCACGAATCAGAAGCTTCCTTGATTCCTTCAGAGATTTCATTTTCAATATGCTGTTTCAGCAAAGGCTGCTGCATTACGCACTGAAGATAAAACTGTTCTGTGTAGCAAAGATACTCTATTTTTTCATCATTGTAAAGTATGTAGTTTCTAGGTTCCAAGCTTCCGCCTTGCAGGGAAACTCTTTCAACAACATTTTTCACTTCATCTTCAATGCAATTCTGCATGAATGTCTGCGGATTGTTTGTCAAAATGCCGAGATTGACAAGAACAGAGGGAAAGAAAAAATAAATCACAAGAGGCAATGCGACAACAACTACAGCAACAATGATGAAAATAGTCAGCTGCCCGGCTTTATTTCTAAAAAAATCACCACTTCTTATCATTGAAAAAATAGGGAATTATTATTTAAAAACTTTCACAAAAAGCCTAACTTCCAGGATGCACAATTATTGCGCATTGGTTGACATTTTCCCACAAGTCTTTGCACTTTACATAGTAGTTCAGCGAAGGATTCCATGTCGCGGATTGCGTTGTTGAAAATGTTCCTGACATTGAAGTTGCATTGCTTATGTCAAAGTTGCACTGCTTGTCCTTGTCATTGCTGTAGAAGCATCTTGCTTGTTCATTTGTTATCAGTCTCAGGTTGTTTCCTGATTTGTATGCTCTTATTACGCTTGGATACGTCTGATCCCAATTCAAGCTGAATGTTCCTCCTAAAGAATCTGTGTTTCCAGCATCGTCCTTGCAAGACACTTCAACAGTATAATCTTTGTCGCTTGGCAATCCAAGACCTCTTTGCTGATGGCTTGTTCCTCCTGTTGTGAAGAAAGGAACCTTTGAAGATATTGGAATTCCTGAAACCAAATCAAATAGTTCGTACTCACAAACAGAATTTCCATTTCTTGCTCCTCCTGATGTTATTACCTTTAAATCAATTGAAAGTGCGCTTCCTCCCCCTGTAATTTCTGTGATAGATGATGAAGAAAGAGGATAACTTTTGTTGCTTGTAACTGCAACAACAGAGCCAATTGTCAATGGCGTTGTTGTTTTAATAAGCGAATAAACATAATCTTGTATATTTGTATTTGCCGGGTTTTCATCATCCGCGCATTTTATGTAATAATTGCTTTGCGCATTTGCAATTCCTGTAATGTTAATTCCAGTGCATGGAAATCCATTTGCTGTTTTTGCAGGAAGAGTAATGCATACAAATCTATCTTCATTTGACATGCTGTTATAATCTATTCCAAGGGTAGGATTATATTTGCAGGAACCTCTCTCATTAAGCCAGATTGTTATTTCCTGGTAATCTATTCCATATTGCAAATAAGAGTCTTTTGCAGGCTCTATCCTGTTTATTGCAGGAGGTGTTATGTCTTCTTCTGCCCTGACACTGAACTCTATAACATATGGCGCCAAATTTACATTTCCGAAATTATTTCCATTTACAGAATAATCAGTGCATTTTATGAAGATTGCAGAGTCTACTGTTGTTGCCAATCCGGAAGAATCAAGGCTTC
>CAYVSB010000073.1:0-2947 GCA_964452855.1 Candidatus Woesearchaeota archaeon | reverse complement strand
TAGGATTTTATGATATTTGATGAAATTAAAAAAGAGTTAGAAAAAGGGAAGCCTGAAATAATAGTCAGAGGACCAATTGCAACTTATCCAACTTTTCAAATTTGGGGTGATATAAAAATAACAAGTTTTATTGGACAGCCAATTTCTTCAAAAACTGCTATTGATGAGAATATTGGGATTGGATTTAATGCTTGCCTTTCAGGGGCTTCCTTTGGTCCTCCTTATCCTTTATTTTATAGAATAGACAATTCTCCTCACAGAGGAGAAGGTTTACATGAACATAAAGGTGAAATAGTCTTAAAGATAGAAACTAAAACAATAGGTGAAACTTTATTCAAATTTTTTGGGCAGAATTTTCTGATTTAACTAAATTTACTTGTTGTAACTTTTGGTGGTTATGAAAGTTTAAATAGAACTTTTAATTTTAGCAATCATTAAGGTACAAGCGATAGTAACTTTTATAAATAAGGACACAATAGGTTGTATATGGAATGTCCTTATTGCGGAAGCCAGGAATTGAAGGTTACTGACAAAAGGGCATCACCCGAGGGCATAAGGAGAAGAAGAGAGTGCCTGAAATGTGGCAAAAGGTTTACAACCTACGAGAAAATAGAGAGGGAAAACCTTTATGTTGTGAAAAAAGACGGCAGAAGGGAAAAGTTTGATAGGCAAAAGATGTCAAACGGGATTTACAGGGCATTTGAAAAGAGGCCTGTGTCAAAAGAGGAAATAGATAAAATGATAAACGAAATTGAGGAGCAACTGGGAAAAAGGGGAAGAAAAGAGGTGAAAAGTTCTGCCATTGGTGAGTTGGTGATGAAAAAAATAAAAAAACTTGACAATGTTGCATACATAAGATTTGCTTCTGTCTATAGGGATTTTCAGGACATTAAGGATTTCAGAAAGGAAATAAGGGGGCTTGACAAATAAATGGAACTTGAATTGAAACAGCTGAGCAAACTGGAATTGTCAGAGAACCAGCTGAAAGTCATAAAGGACAAATATCTCAAGGATTCTCCGACTGTTGAACATTGGCTGAGAACAATATGTCATAATATTGCATTGGGTGAGATACTTCACTCAGATAAAATTTCAGAACAGGATATCTTTGAGGGGATTAATTACAAGAAGATTATTTATGACTCAAAGGGAAAGCCATCAAACATGTGGCTTTTGCATCATGGGATAAGAAATCATAATGAACAGCATGAAAATTTCAAGAAATTCATGCAGAATCTTGAAAGAGCTCATGCGAAAAACCCTGAGATTGCTTCAGAGATAGAAGAGGAATTTTACAGGCTTCTTTCATCATTCAAGTTTCTTCCAAATTCTCCGACTCTCATGAATGCTGGGCGGGAGCTGCAGCAGCTTAGTGCCTGCTATGTCCTTCCTGTTGAGGATTCAATAGATGGAATTTACACTTCTGTGAAAAATATGGCTCTTATTCACAAGAGCGGTGGCGGAACAGGATTTTCCTTTTCAAGGCTAAGACCCTCAATGGATGATGTCAAATCAACAAAGGGCATTTCATCAGGACCGATATCCTTCATGCAGATATTTGACAAATCAACAGAGGTTGTGAAGCAGGGAGGAACAAGAAGAGGGGCTAACATGGGAATACTTCATTACACTCATCCTAATATCCTGCAGTTTATTGATATGAAAAAAACCCCTGGTGTAATGGAAAACTTTAATGTTTCTGTGACTATTGATGAGAGATTCATGAACGCTGTGAAAAATAATGAAGAATATGAACTTATCAATCCAAGGAACAAAGAGGTTGCAGGAAAGCTTAATGCAAAGGAAGTCTGGAAGAAACTGATAAAAGGCGCATGGGAAACAGGAGACCCTGGAATAATCATGATAGACCGGATTAATGAGACAGGAAGCAATGCAACCCCTCATCTTGGAATGATAGAAGCAACAAACCCATGCGGAGAGCAGCCTTTGCTTCCTTATGAACCCTGCAACCTTGGCTCAATCAATCTTTCAAAATTTGTAAAGAAAGACGGAAGCGACTTTGATTATGAAGAGCTGAAAAAAACAGTTTTCATTGCAACAAGATTTTTGGATAATGTAATTGATGTCAACAATTATCCTATCCCTGAGATAGAGGAAACAGCAAAGAAGACCAGAAGAATCGGGCTTGGCGTAATGGGATGGGCAGAATCTCTTGTGCTTCTTGGATTGCCTTACAATTCAGAAGCAGCCTTGAAAAAAGCAGAGGAAGTAATGAATTTCATAAACCTCTCATGCCTTAACTGCTCAGAAGAGCTTGCAAATGAAAGAGGAGTTTTCCCTGCATTCAAAGGAAGCATATATGATCGGAATAGCAGGCACTTCAGAGGCCAGGAATTTTTCCCAAGGCATTCGGCAAGGACAACTATTGCGCCGACAGGAACAATAGGGATAACAGCAGGATTGCAGGGTGCGGGAATAGAGCCGTTCTTTGCAGTTGTTTATGTAAGATACAACGCTGCTGGAATAGATGCACTCAAAAAAGGACAGAAGCCTTTGGAAAAAGACACTTTCTTTGAGGTAAATCCTTTGTTTGACAAAATGGCAAGGGAAAATAATTATTTCGGATTGTCAAAGGCAGAGCTTTTCCAGAAAGTAAATGACAATCATAAAAGCCTTTTGGGAATAAAGGAAATTCCTGAGAGCATACAAAATCTATTCCTTACCTCGCACGACCTTACTCCAAAAGAGCATGTGTTTATTCAGTGCGCTTTCCAAAAATATACTGACAACGCTGTTTCAAAGACAGTCAACATGAAAAACGAGGCGACAGAAAAAGATGTTGAGGATGTTTACATGCTTGCATATGAAAACGGCGCAAAGGGAGTCACAATTTACAGGGACGGAAGCAAGCAATTCCAGGTATTGAATGTGAATGACAAGCCGAAAACTCCTGATAAAAAAGATACAAAAAAAGCAAATCTTCCTG
>CAYVSB010000072.1:0-2968 GCA_964452855.1 Candidatus Woesearchaeota archaeon | reverse complement strand
TAATGGGGGTTTACATTTTGGAAATAATATTCATCCTGACAACCGCACTTGTAACAATTGACTCAGGGGAAGACAAGCTTGAAAGGACAAACAAAACCGGAAGGAATTTCATGAAGGGAATGGTGCTTTACCTTGTGACTTCGCTTGTTGCCGTACTCTCATTATTCCTTCTTGCATCCCTTGTGCTTGGAAATCTGATTTAACTATCTCTCTCAAAGATTAGTTAAATTTATTAATCTCCGATGGATTTTTCTGAAATGGGATTGAAGATGGGAAACAAAAGAGGTATTGTAACTGATTATCTTCCATGGCTGCTTATTGCAATCGCAGTTCTTGCAATCCTTATGATAGCAATCTTTCTTATAAGAGGGCAAGGGATTTCAATAATAGACAAGATAAAAGGTTTGTTCGGAGGAGTTTAGAGAGTTTTTAAAAAATGTCAGAGCTTACTATATCAAACACAATAAAGATAATAATAGGAATACTTGTTGTGATACTTGTTATTGTCGGAGTGTATCTTGCATTCAAGGATTCAATAATAGACTTTTTCAAAAATCTTCCCTTTGGAAACTATACAAAATAAAAAATGGACAAAAGAGGAATCTGGCTCGCTGAGGAAACGCTTAAGATAATAATAGCTGTAATTGTAATAATTTTCCTTGCCTTTTTTCTTGCATCACTTTATTATGCAAATAAGGATGCAGAGGACCTGAAGTTTGCAGAGGCTTCCATTGATTATTTGTTTGAGCAGATAAATGCCAAGAGTATAACCGCTGACATTTACAATCCAAAAGAATGGGCTCTCATGTCATGGCCATATGCGGGGGAAAAAGAAATTCCAAATTCATGCTTAAATTTGGGATGGAAAAGCTGTATTTGCATAGTAAAGGATATAGGTATGTTTACAGAAGCTTGGTCAACACTGCCATTTACTGATAGTCCAAGGGAAAGGTACCTTCAGCAATCTGATGATAATGGTGTTTGCAGGGAAAATAAGCAAAACTTTGTTGTAAAATTAGGAGAAAGCCAGGGAATTATTCCAATAAATGAAGACTCTCCGACAATAAACATTAATTATGAGGGGAAGAGCATATCACAATGAGCAAATTCAGGGAATGTTTATTAAACAGGAAAATATCTTATGGACAAAGGAGAAGAAAAAGATGGATGACGCGACAATAAGCAGTCTGTTGAAGAATTTATGGTGGATAATACTTTTTGCGCTGCTTGTAATAGCGCTGATCAATCTTTTGGGAAGAGCAGCTGCCTGAAAAAATTAAAACAAAATGAAAAAAACCAAAAAAACATCAAAGAGAGGTGAGTTGACAACAGCGCAGATAGTCACTCTTGTTGTGTTAATAGTGAGCTTCATAATCCTAATATTTTTCCTGTTCAGGCTGAATCCTGCAGAGACAACAGCAAAAGAGGCATGCCATAACTCTGTGATTCTTTCCGAGAAGGGAAAAGGGCTTGTTGGAGGCTTGGATTGCAGCACAAGTTATGTCTGCATTTCAGGAGGAAGCGAATGCACTAATTTCGTTTCAACATCAACAAGGGAAATTGATATCTCTGATGAAAAACTGGCAAGAAACCAAACATTAAAGGCACTGGCAGATGAAATAGCTGACTGCTGGTGGATGTTTGGAGAGGGAAAGATAAACTATGGAGTGGCTGAAGGCACCTCTATAAAATATGCGCTTTGTTCTTCTATAGAATTTGACGAAGATGTTCAAAAAAATATACCTGAAATATCCTACTCAGAACTGTATGAATATATGAAAACCCATACAATATCCTCTGATAATTCCCAAAGTTATTTGAGATACATATATGGTGTGAACAATCCTGAAGCCATTGAAATTCAGCAGCAATTTACAATAAACATTGCCCAGGATAAAATATTTACTGGTCAAAGATACTCTGTTATTACAGGAATAGATGATAATATTGGAGTTGGTGATACTGTTTTCCCTGATGAGTTTTTGAAAGTTTACATAATTCCAGCCTCTGAAACTTCTTCAAGACTTACAGATGGAGAATTCATAACAAAATCCTGACAGCAATAATTTTATTAAGCGTTTGCGCCATTTTACATGATGGATAAAAGAGTGATGAGCAAAAAGGGAAACCTGCTGACAGGAGAAGTGATATTTCTTGTGCTGAACATAGTTTTCATATCAATACTCATTATTTTTGTGCTTTCAAGAACAAATTCATCTGCTTTCCTGGAGGAGCAGTATGCAAAGGAAATTGCGCTGATGATTGACAGTTCAAAGCCAGGAATGATTCTTCATCTGAACATGGAAGATGCAATTTCAAAGGCAGAATCCAACAGCATTGCGGCAGCTGACATTGTGAAAATAACAGGAAATGTTGTCACGATAAAGCTGAAGGAAAAAGGGCAGTATAGTTATTCATTCTTCAATAATGTCTCTGCTGAGAAATCAAATTATCTTGACACCTCAAATAATAAGGAGTGGGTTTTTGCAATAACTGAAAAAAATGAAAAATAAAATTTTTGGAATTGGAAGAAAAGGCTCTGACACTACCATAAGCATTTACTGGTTTGCCATACTTGCAATAGTTTCAGGGGCTGTGATTTACATGGTTGGAATAGTGTATGGGCAGCCTTATGATGTTAGAGACGCAGAGGCAGAAATAATGGCAAGCAATATTGCAGACTGCATGCTCCAGAATTTGTATGTTCGCCAGGAGGTGCTGAGCAACAATTTCCAGGAAAAATTCCTTCATGAATGCAGGCTGGATTTCAGTACAGAAGAAATTCTTGAATGGCCCGGCGGGCAGCTTTATGCAGAGGTTAATATTTACGATTTTGAAACCAGCGCAAAAATATCCGGATTTTCAGGAGGAAACCAGAATTTGAAGCAGGATTGTGCCCTTAAGGGGGAAAAGCTCTCGGCATGCGCAACAAAAAATGTCTATGGGATTGATGAATTGCAAAAAACAT
>CAYVSB010000071.1:0-2977 GCA_964452855.1 Candidatus Woesearchaeota archaeon | reverse complement strand
TAAACCCTAAACTCTGCCCCGAATTTCAAGCCTGCTTTTACAATGTATCCTTTTTCTCTTAAATCGCGGAAAACAAGGTATTTCACATCTATTTTCTTGTCCTTTTTTCTAAATAATTCCAGAAGATTCTTTCCTGTAAGTTTTTTCTTGCCTGAAAAAACCTCTATTTTTCCCTTTTCCAAGAGAAAAAGACATTCAGAGGGAGTATAATGGACTTTTCCTGAAGAAGGTTCCCCAAAATGGCTTTTACTATAAAGAGAGAAAGCCTCCCTTGCATTGCTGGATACCATTCCCCCTTCAATGTTTGCCAATATAGTTTCCATGCATTCCTTAAAAACAATGGCAATATTTAAAAGTTGCTGAGTAGTTTATTGCCCATGAACAAACTAAATTATAATTTTGCAGCAATAGAGAAAAAATGGCGGGAAAAATGGCAGAATGCAAACGCTTTCCAAACACGGGAAGACAAAAAAAAGAAAAAATTCTATATGCTTGAAATGTTCCCCTACCCTTCTGGCTCAGGGCTTCACATGGGTCATGCATTCAATTATTCAATAGGAGACATTCTGGCAAGATACATGAGGATGAGGGGCTTTAATGTCCTTTATCCAATGGGATATGACTCATTCGGATTGCCTGCGGAAAACGCTGCAATAAAAACAAAAACGCACCCAAAAAAATACACGGAAAATGCAATAAAACACTTCATAAGACAGCAGGAAATGATAGGGCTTAGCTATGACTGGTCAAGAATCATAATGACCCACAAGCCGGAATATTACAGATGGAATCAGTATTTCTTTCTGAAGTTCCTGGAGAAGGGGATGGCTTACCGGAAAAAGTCCCCTGTAAACTGGTGTCCAAAATGCGAAAGTGTTTTGGCAAATGAGCAGGTGCATCAGGGAAAGTGTTGGGTGCATAAAGATACAGATGTGACGCTAAGGCACATCGAGCAATGGTTTTTGAAGATAACAAACTATGCAGAGGAGCTTTTGAATTCCACAGACAGCCTGCAATGGCCTGAAAGAATAAAAACAATGCAGAAAAACTGGATTGGAAAAAGCAATGGGACAGAAATTGACTTTGAGATTAATAAGGAAAAATGGCCTGTATTCACGACAAGACCTGACACAATTTTCGGTGTGACATTCATGGTTGTGAGCGCCCAGCATCCAAGACTTCCTGAACTTGTGATACCTGAAAAAAAGAAAGAGGTGGACAAATTCCTCAAAAAATTGAAATCTGTCTCAGAAAAGGAAATGGGAGAGACAGAAAAAGAAGGTGTGTTCACAGGGAGCTATGCTGTCAATCCTGTCACAAAGGAAAAAATTCCCATTTACGCAGGCAATTTTGTCATTGCTGATTACGGGAGCGGAATGGTTATGGCTGTGCCTGGACATGACAAAAGAGACTTTGATTTTGCAAAAAAATATGACCTTCCAATAAAGATAGTTATCAAGCCAGGAGAATATGAAATCTCTGAAGATGAAGAAAGGATAACAGAGGCTTATACAGGCAGCGGAATTTTAATTAATTCCGGGCAGTTTAATGACATTGAGGCCAGAGAGGCAAAGGAGGAAATTACAAAATACCTTATCAAAGCCAAGGCTGGGAGAAAAGCTCTTCAGTATAAGCTACGTGACTGGCTCATATCAAGACAAAGATATTGGGGAACTCCTATTCCCGTAGTGTATTGCGATAAATGCGGAATTGTTCCTGTTCCTGAAAAAGACCTTCCAATAATTCTTCCTGAAAAAGTTGAGTTTGGAAAAGGGAATCCTCTTGAAACAAACAAAAAATTCCTTGAAACAAAATGCCCTCAATGCAAGGGAAAGGCAAGAAGAGAGACAGACACAATGGACACTTTCTTTGATTCCTCATGGTATTACCTTCGGTATTGCGACAATAAAAACGACAAAGAGCCATTTTCCCCAAAAAAAGCAAAATATTGGATGCCTGTTGACCAGTATATAGGGGGAGCAGAGCATGCATGCATGCACCTGATATATGCAAGATTTTTCACAAAGGTACTGAGAGATTTGGGCTTTTTGGAATTTGACGAACCCTTTTTGAAACTTTTCAACCAGGGGATGCTCCATGGAACAGACGGATTTGTAATGTCAAAATCAAGGGGAAATGTTGTTCTTCCCGAGGAAGTTTCTGCAAAATACGGAATGGACACTGCCAGACTATTCCTGGTTTCTGTGGCGGCAACCGACAAGGATACGCAATGGAGCGAAAATGGAATAGAAGGCAGTCTTAGGCTGATTAAAAAAATAATTGACTTTTTTGGGAATTTCAAGCCAGGAAAAAGCAGCCCAAAGACAGAGAGCAGAATAAACAAGGCAATTAAGGAGATTTCAGGAGACATAGAAGAATTCAGATATGATTCAGCATCAATAAAGATAAAGAAACTTTTTGAATCAATTTCAAGCCAGGAAATTTCAAAAAAAGACGCTGAATCTTTCTTTAAAATACTGCATCCCTTCTGCCCTCACATAACAGAGGAAATGTGGCAGAAAATGGGAAACAAAGGATTTCTGAGCCTTGAGAAATGGCCTGCGCCGGAAGAGTCAAAGATTAATCCTGAGTTTGAAAAGGAAGATGAGGCTATTGAAAAGACAATCAATGACGTGAATAATGTCGTGAGAATTATAAAGGATAAGGGAAAAGAGCCTGTCAAATTATATCTTTATTCCCTCCCCAATGAAAAAGAAGCTTATGCAAATAATCTATTGGACCTTGAAAAAAGAACAGGATTGAAAACCCAAATATTTTCGGTTTCTGACAAGAAAAAATACGACCCTGAGAATAAGGCGGCAAAGGCAAAGCCAGGAAAGCCGGGAATTTATTTGGAGTAAAATGAACTGTATAATTGTACATGGTTCAAATTTAACAGAAGCAGACTCAAAGAAAGGGCTCCCTGAAAATGAAAGGCATTGGAAGCCTTGGCTGAAAAAAGAACTGGAAAAAAGAG
>CAYVSB010000070.1:0-3166 GCA_964452855.1 Candidatus Woesearchaeota archaeon | reverse complement strand
CAATAAGCGAATTGGAAGGTTCTTCAACCTCTTCCAGAAAGGAAAAGGACATCAATGCAAAGAAAAAAGAGCTTGAAAAGCTTGAGGAACAAAGGAAAAGGTTCTACACTATTAAATCAGATTTAAAATCCATGAGGGAAAGAATTGACGACAAAAAGTCAATTCTGCAAACTACGTCAAACGAGACTGAATTCCTTTCAAGGCAGATGGAGTCAATGCACAGGGAGCTTTTTGACAAGAATTCCAGCTCGCAAAAGCTTGATGGCCTTAAAGTGGTCCTTGCCGAAAAGAAACGTCTTTTGGAAGAGATTTCAAAAAAAGAGTCAGAGCTTGAAAAAGTGTCTTACTCAAACGAAAGGGAAATAGAAAAAAACAAGATGCTCATTGAAAAAATATCCAAAATGGATGTCTGTCCTGTTTGCAGAAGCAAAATAACAAAAGACCATATTGACCACATACACAAGGAAATACTTCCAAGAATTGATAGCCTTACTTCTCAGATAACTCAGTCAGACAGGGAAATTTCAGGAATAAGCGGCAAGAAAAACATTTTGGGTCAAGACATAGAGAATATTGTCATGGAAATATCCCAAAGACAGGAAGATATGAGAAAGATTTCCGGAATAGAGGAGAAAAAAAGCTCAATAAAAAATCTTCAGGAAAAGCTTGACAAATTCAGGGGTGAAATATCAGAGCTGGAAAAGATGAGGAAAAAGCTTGAGGAAGAATTTGAAAACTGCTCTGGGATAGAGCAGAAATATGAGACTGCAAGGGTTGAGATGCAGGAAATATCCTCCAGAAGCGAGGAAAACATAGGCTCAGAGGTTTCTTTCAAGAAAAGGGAACTGGAAAGGGCAAAGATATCATTAAAGCAAATTTCAAGGGAGGAAAAGGATTTGGACGAGGAAATTCTCTCTCTTAAAGAGTTAATTGAGGAGAAACAGGCGCATTTGCAGGCGAAAAAAAAGCAGGAAGAAGAACTGGCAAGGAAATTCCAGAAGCTTATTTCCGACAGGGACACCCTTAACAAAAGAATACGGGAATCTGAAATTGAAATTTCTTCAAGACAAAATGCCCTTCATGGAGTTGAGCAGGATTCAAACAATCTTAGAATAGAAAAAGCAAAAGCAGATGCGGGAATTGAAAATCTTAACATAGAGATGCTTGGCTTTGAAAATGTGGAAATCATAAAAGCTCCGAAGGAAGTTCTTATGCAAAGGCTTTCCAGGACAGAGGAAATAATAGCCTCAATAGGAAGCGTCAATATGCGTGCCCTTGAGGTTTATGATTCTGTGAAAAAGGAATATGATTCTGTCAGGGAAAAGGCAGAGATTATTTCAAAGGAAAAGGAAAGTGTTCTTGCAATAATCCATGAAATAGATATAAAGAAGAAAAAGACCTTCATGAAAACCTTTTCCTCCCTTAATGAAATATTTTCAAGGAACTTTTCAAGAATAAGCACAAAGGGAAAGGTTGCTCTTGAACTTGAAAATCCAAAAGAGCCTTTTGAGGCAGGAATAAACATGACAATAAAGACAGGTCATGGCAAATATCTTGATGTTACTTCTCTCTCAGGCGGAGAACAGACTCTTGTTGCAATCTCATTAATATTTGCAATCCAGGAATTGAATCCTTATTGCTTTTACATACTTGACGAGATAGACGCAGCCCTTGACAAGAGAAACTCAGAGAATCTTGCCTCCCTTCTTGGGCAGTATATGAAAAAAGGCCAATACATAGTCATAAGCCACAATGATGAGGTCATTTCAAATGCTACAAATATCTATGGTGTAAGCATGCATGATGGAGTATCAAAAGTGGTGAGTCTTAAGGTATGAGCATGACTTCGCCCTCAATCTTGGTCGTCGTATGCATGACGGCGTGAGGAAGGTTGTTAGCTTGAAGGTGTAAATTATTGAAAGTCCGGGATATCTGCATATGCTTATTATTATAATCAAATTTAATTGGGCGAATTTGGATTAGCAATAATTGCGTTATCAATTACTGAGAATATTTAGTGATAAAATAAACAATAGGGGTTCCCCATGTTATAAGATTGTAAATTAGCAGTCCCATTGCCCTCATCTCTATTTCTTGAGCGTATATGTGATTATCAGGATGGCTTTCGCATCTTATTGCATGATTGGTTAAGCCATTTCTAAGAGAAAGGTCTTTCCATATTATCTTGTAGAATGGTTTTTCCTGCTTTGTTTTTCTCTCAAGGCTTTTCATTTTCCAGATTCTTATTTATTCCAAATTTAAAAGAAAGTAGATTATACTCTTCTGTTCCATATACACAAACTCCTTTGTTATCCCACAAAACAAATTCAGCAATATCAACATCAAGCGCCATTTTGCTGCAGATAGTACAATATGGTTCTCCTGCCTTTAAAGGCGTGCTGTTTCCATCAAGGCGGATGAAATATAATCGTGAACCAGGCAGTTTATTAGGGTTTTTTCTTAAGGCATCCATTATTGCTCTCTGCTCGGCATGAACGCAGCAAGTTTTGTCAGTAATTTTTTTATGATAAGAATCTTTAGAATAGGAGCATCTTCTTTGTTTTTCATCTTCATGCGGCGGACTATTAAAACCAGTGCCGATAATTTCATCAAGCTTAACAATTATAGAGCCGCATTTTGCCCTTTCGCAAGTTGCATTGGCAGCAACCTTTGCAGTTTTGGCAATATATTCAAGCGCTTTCTTTTCTTCATTGCCAGATAGATATTTCATAGTATAACATTATTTCAGATTATCTCATTGCCTTTGGATTTACTTTATCAAGAAGATTTTTTGCAGGCTTGTCTCGTTTTGTTGTTGAGGAATCAGTTCTTATGCTGTCATAAGCTGCATTGGTTGCTGTTCCGTCTATGAAGATTATTTTATTTGGAGAATACAATTCATTTATGCTGTATCCTTCTCTAAGCGAAGAAGCCTCATCAGCTTTTTGCTTTGGAAAAATGCCATTATATATTGTTGGAGTAAGGAACGCTAACCCTAAACTTATAGGTATTAAAATAGCAGTCAATCTTGCTCTTTTAAAAAAATGATACTCATGTCTTTTCATGTTTTTCTCCGCTTTGTGAATTGAAGCTCTCCAGAAAGAAAAGCTCATTGTAAGGGTGAACAACAATTCCCCTGTGCTTGCTATCTTCAGGTTTTGGTTTT
>CAYVSB010000069.1:0-3207 GCA_964452855.1 Candidatus Woesearchaeota archaeon | reverse complement strand
ACGCTACAAATACAAGTTATGTCACATATGCAAATTGGAATGCAACAAACACATCATATGCATCATGGGCAACTATAAACAATGGAACAATGCTGAGCTATGCGCAGGCTTTGAACGGAACTTTGTTCAAGACATCAGACAATCAGAGCATGGGGTATTATGTGAACACTACAGTTAATGCAACAACAAGTTATTATGCAAATACTTCTGTGAATAACACTTTAGCATATTATGTGAACACAACGCATCCGACATGGGCGCAAATAATTAACGGAACAGCAATAACAATGACAACAGGTGCCTACGCATTAAACAGTTCCCTATGGACATCAAATTATACAGATTATCTAGCTATACGAGGGTATGCACTTAATGCCACGGGAATCACCTGGACTAACGTAATCAATGGAACAATGCTGAGCTATGCGCAAGCTTTGAACAACACACTTATGCAGCAGGCAAATTGGAACGCTACAAATACAAGTTATGTCACATATGCAAATTGGAATGCAACAAACACATCTTACTATTTGGCAACAAATCCTTTCGCATTCTACAATTCTACAAATCCAAGTCCTGAAACAAGATGGAATGCAAACTACTCTGCTTTCCTGACTCATATAAATTGGGCTAATGTAATCAATGGGACAATGCTCTCTTATGCCCAAGCATTGAATAACACATTGATGAAACAATCCAGTTGGAACGCAACTAATACATCATATTACTTGGCAACAAATCCATTTGGATTTTACAACTCAACAAATCCTCCGCCAGGATCATCAGGAGCCCAGGTAAATACAACAACATGCTCTGGAACAGACAAAGTATCTGCAATAAACAATGTAACCGGAGCAGTAACCTGCTCTTCAGACCAAACTGGAGCTGGCGGAAGTGGAACAAGTTTTGAAAATGTAACTTTACAACAAACAGACATAAGAAGCAATAATAGTGCAAGCGGCTTATGGAATTTAACAAATTTGACTGTCCAACTCTCTCCAAATAGTTACTATACCATAATATGCGACATTCTCTCAAATTCAAGCGCAGTATCAGTAGGATTAAGAGCAAGAGTTAATACTTCTGGCAGCCCCACTTCTATCCTGACTACTTATTGTTCTCCAAGTTCAGCATCAGCAATAGAATGCTTTTCAGGAACAAATACAGTAAACACCACTTTCCTTGATTTAGGAAACACAGCAACATCAACGAGCATAGGGACAATTGAAAGCTATGTAAAGACAGCAGGAAATCTGGTTACCTTTAGCGTTGAAACACAAAGTGAGAATGGAGTGATAGTTGATTTAAAGGCAGGTTCAACTTGCAGAACCATAAAGATATTTTAACATGAAAAAATGCAAAGAAAAATTTTTTATTTGTTTGTTATAGTTTTATTATTTCTGTTGGGATTTTTGTTAGCGACAGACTCTCAATTTTATCAGTCATGCGGAGGAGACATTCAGGCAACAATAGGCTGCATGGGAGATTCGCAGATGTCTTTTTCTGGGGCAGAGGCATCCTCCCCGCAAGACCTTCCAACCCTTGAAATAAAAAAGCCAAAAAACCAGACATACATCAATGGAAATGGAATGATGATTGAAATAGAAACAAATTCAGGTGATGTGTGGTATCATCTGGACAACGGACAGAACAATACAATACCTCCTTCAAAGAAGGCACCCTTTAACACTGATGAAGGAACTCACATAGTCTATGTTTATGCAAACAACAGCGGGGGAATAACTGCAAGGAATGTGACTTTCACAATAAACAGCACAAGATTCCAGATGAACAATACAGAATATACCGGTTCTAACAGGGGAGAAACAACAAACTTCAGCGAATATTCCTATGAGGAAATGCAGGATTTGAGCAATGTAACTCTGGAAAAATCCGGCAAGGGAAAGATAAAATTCATCCAAAGCATAAATTTCACAGATGATTTCAATCCAGGAGACGGCATTGTTGATTTGGATAGCTATATAATAATCTCTAACAATAGAATAGAAATAAACACTTCTGCATTGCCAAACTTCAATAAGACGGCAACTCTTTCTTTATATGATCTGACATTCATAAATCCGCAAATATTAATGGACGGATTGCCATGCCCTTCTTCAATATGCACTAAAGGAAGCTATTCTGGAGGAACTCTTGAATTTAATGTTACGCATTTCACAACTTACACCATCCAGGAAACTCCTGAATCTTCCTCCGAAGGACCTGCTTCTGGAGGGGGCGATTCAAGGGAATGTCATGATAATGCAGACTGCTCAAAACCAGGCTATGGAATTTGCTGGAACTATGAATGTATTACCCATCTGTTTGACGTGAAAATATTGGAATTTGAATCTCCTGTCAAACTTGGGAGCTTTTTTTCATTCACCTATTCTCTTAAGGACATGGCAAATGTAAACAATGATGTTGATGTGGAATTCTGGATAGAAAAAGATGGCTTGAATATAACATCTGGCTCTGATGTTGTCTTTGTTGGAGGATTGAAAGAAATCACAGAGACTGGAAAATTATTCATTCCTGAAAACATCAAGTCAGGAGAATATATCTTCTATATTCAGATATCCAATAATGCAGAGGCAACAAAGGTGCACAGGACAATCCAGATAAGCGTGGATAAGGGAATAGTAACAATTGTCCCTGTTCCCGATGGTCCAAGCAAGGGAATCATGATTTTGATATTTTCCCTGGTAATTATTATCCTTATAATGCTCTTTTATATTATTTATAGCAATAAAAAGAGGAAAATAAACTGGCTGCAGAAGATGATTAAAAAAATCTATAGTAATCTAGTACAGACAACATCTAAGCCAAAGGCTTCCAGAAACAAAGCCAAGCCACGTCCGGAAAAAGAATCCGTGCCAGTCTCAGTGCAGGAAATTGCCGCAGAGAAATCTCACCAGCAGGAAAAGCCAAAAATTCTGGAACCTAAAACAGCCCAGGAAATTGTTGAGGAAATAAAAGATGCAGTTGGAAATGAAGTCCAGAAGAAATTATAACCCAAAGCTTTTTTAACAAACCTTTTCTCAGTGTTCAATGAACAAATCCAACGAGCAGCTGCCTGAAATAAACATTGGTGTTGTCGGTCACATAGACCATGGAAAGACAACTCTTCTTCACAGATTAACAGGAAAATTCGCAGATACGCATTCCGAAGAACTCAAAAGAGGAATCACAATAAAGCTTGGATAT
>CAYVSB010000068.1:2712-3231 GCA_964452855.1 Candidatus Woesearchaeota archaeon | reverse complement strand
ACTTTGAAATTAAAGGAGAGTTTAATCCTATGTTTACAACCCAAGTAGGTCCTGTTGTAGACGATTCCATAAAAAGTTATTTGCGTCCTGAGACGGCACAATTGATTTTTGCTGATTTTAAACAAGTAGTTGATAATGCGAGATTAAAATTGCCTTTTGGAATTGCACATGTTGGTAAGGCTTTTAGAAATGAAATTGCACCAAGAGATTTTTTATTTAGATGCAGGGAATTTGAGCAGATGGAAATTGAATATTTCATTGATCCAAGAAAGGAATGCTCCTATGAAATTCCTGATGTTGAAATTCTTGTGTATTCCGAGAAGATGCAAAGGGAAAACTCCGAAGCTGAGAAAATGAAAATGGAAGACGCTCACAGGAAAGGAATCATAAAGACCAAGTGGCATGCATACTGGCTTGCCCAGGAATTGCTGTGGTTTGAGTCTCTTGGAGTAAGGAGAGATAAATTCAGGATAAGGCAGCATGTCTCTGATGAAAAGAGCCATTATTCAGCAGACACGT
>CAYVSB010000068.1:0-2702 GCA_964452855.1 Candidatus Woesearchaeota archaeon | reverse complement strand
GTGTGATTTTGAATATGAATTCCCTTTCGGATGGAAAGAGCTACTTGGAATGGCAAACAGGACAGATTATGACCTTAAACAGCATGAGGAAGCTTCAAAGAAAGACATGAAAATCTTTGATGAGGAGACAAAGGAGAAATTTTTGCCCCATGTTGTCTGCGAGCCAAGCCTTGGAGTAGGAAGGGCATTTCTTGTATTTCTTTTTGAGGCTTATTATTACAACAAAGAAAGGGAGAACATAGTTCTAAGGCTGCATCCAAAACTTGCTCCTGTAAAGGCAGCTGTTTTTCCAATAGTGAAAAAAGAAGAGTTTGAAAGCATGGCTGACAGGGTTGTCAAGGACCTCAGGAAAGACTGGAACATCCTTTATGACAAGTCAGGAAGCATAGGAAGGAGATATGCAAGAAATGATGAGATAGGAACACCTTTTTGCATAACAATAGACGGCGATAGCATAAAGAACAAGGACGTCACGATAAGGGAAAGAGATTCCGGAAAACAGATAAGGGTAAAGATTGCCGAGATTAGGGAAATTTTAAGGAAACTGATTAACGGGGAAGTGAAATTTGAAAAGGCCGGGAAGGCGTTTGATTCCAAATAAATTTTGATAATTGATACATATTAACACCAAAAAGGATAATAAGTAAAAGCTACGATGATGAATATAATATTAATGAAGATGCATGTTAATTATCAATTGTCTTGAATATTAGGTTTTATAGGATTTTTTCTGACAATTTAATAATCATCAAATTTTTAAATTGCCCTCTCTTCTTTGACAAATGAAAAAAGACGAATGCATTTTTTGCAGGATAGCGAAGGGAGAGATACCTTCAAAATATATTTATGAAAACCAGAATTTTATTTCTTTTCCAGACGTAAATCCTGCTGTGAAAGGACATTCCCTTGTGATTTCAAAAGAACATTTTCAAACAAGCCTTGATTTGCCATCAACTATGGGGCAGGAACTTTTGGACTGCATAAAGAAAACTACCCTTAATCTTATGGATAATGACAGGACAATTTTAGGATTTAATGTTCTTGCAAATAATTTTGAAGTTGCAGGGCAGGTTGTAAAACATGTTCATTTTCACATCTTGCCGAGAAGAAAAGGTGATAATTTTAAGGTTGCGGGATAAAATGACTTTGGCTGGAATAAATTCTGCTAAGATACTTTTTCACTTTGTTCAAAATGGCTCTGGGGAGAATCTAACTCCCGACCTCGGCCTCATGAGAGCCGCGCTCTAAACAGCTGAGCTACAGAGCCGAAAATAAAAGAATTATATGATTTAAAAGCTTTGAGATTTTTACTGCCTTTTTGAGCTGAGAGCTGCGAATTCAAGCTGCTTTATCTTTTCTTGCTTCTTCAGTCTTGATAAATACCCTGCCATCTGATTTCTGAGTTTTTTGCTTGGCATTGTATTTGCAAGTATTTTTTTGTTGTCATTGAATCTTTCTGTGAAGGGAACTCCCTTTTTGAGAAGGCTATGAGCAGACCTTTTGATAAGTTTTGATTTTATCTTTCCCATTATTATTTACGCAAAATTTGATTTATAAAACTTGTCTTTCCCTTAAATTTTCCTGATGCTTGCAAGGCTCTTTCCGGCATCAATCAAATCAGAGATTTTTTTTGAAGGCTCCCCAAGGCTCAGGACATGATATTTTAATCCGAATTCAGCAGCTTTTCTGCCTGCTTTTATGACATCTTCCTCCACAATTTTTTTCTTGTTGAATGCGACAAGAAGTTGCTCTTCGTTTGCTATCTTAACACGGAGAGTTATAGTGTTTTTTGTAAGTCCCTCTATATCTGATATTTCCATCCCGTTACCGGAAATCCAGTCCTTGACTTTATTGAAAAACTTGTCGCTTTCTCTGTCAGGCTTTTTCTTTTGGGTCTTTGTTGCCAAGATTTTTTTATGCTTTGTTAAAACTGCAGGTTTGCTAACAATTTCCAATGGTTTTTCCATTATTTTCATAGGAGCAGGTATTTCCTCTTTTTTAATAGGGGTTGCGGAAACTGCAATCACTTCAGCAACTTCCTCGACTTTTTCCGCTTTATCCTCAACAAAACCAGGAAACTCTGACTCCGGAACAAGGTAATATCTCCAGAAAATCTCATTGTTTTTCCTGAAAGGAACTGCAAAATCCCTTATTTCCCTTAAAGCGACACGGATTGCCGGAGTTTGTTCGCTATCCCGGAGGAATTTTCTTTCCCGCAAAATCATGAAGGCGTCCTTTTCCTTGCTTTTCAGATGATTTGCAAACCTTTCAAGCATGTATTCATGTTCATTCAGAAAATAAAGAGGCGAGCTTCCAACACGCATTACGGAAATTCTTATCTCTTTGCTTGATAAAAGTTCTGAAAGAAATGCAGATGCGAAAAGCATGCTTAACCCTGTTTCATTTGCAACGTGCACTGGAAGACATGGTCCTTTCTTTTTGAGAATCCAAAGAATCTTGTCCCTTGTTTCAGTTGCATTCTGGCCGGGCATTATATTCAAGTCCTTATCCAGTTTATTTCATAATATGTGATGTCATTCTCCTCGTCAACAACCGCGACAAGAAGCTTTTTTTTCGTTGAATGGGCAACCCTGTTTCTTGCGGAAAACTCATTCCAGGAAATTTTTCTTGACTCTCTGTCTGTGAATACTATCCATTTTGAATGGGATGCCTTTTGGTTTGAGCCTTTTTCATAAACCCTA
>CAYVSB010000067.1:1550-3258 GCA_964452855.1 Candidatus Woesearchaeota archaeon | reverse complement strand
AATGCAGGCTGTGATGAAACAAATGGGAATAGGACAGGAAGACGGGCCTTCCTCAAAAGTCACAATTGAAAAGGAAGACGGCGGAAAAATAATAATCAATGAACCTTCTGTCACGAAAATAAAGGTTCAGGGCCAAGAATCATTCCAGATTTCAGGAAAAATTTCAGAAGAGTCTGCTTCTGTGGGAATTTCAAATGAAGACATAGCAACAGTCATGAAGCAGACAGGCTGCTCGGAAAAGCAAGCCAGAAAGGCATTGGAAGAAACAGGTGATTTGATAGAAGCGATAGACCTACTGAAATAATAAAGCAGCCCCTCTTTTTTGCACCAGCAATTATTTTAATATGAGGTTGCTCAATAAAACATGGAAAAATTCATTGAAAACCTGGAGGAGGCTGAAAAAATAATCCGGGCAATGGACCATCTAATCTATGTTACATTTCCTATTGTAAAGGACAAGAAAATGCTTGTAAAGATACTAGAGAAGACAGGCCAGGCAGCGGTTCTCTGCATCAACTCAATTCTCCAGTATGACTATCTTTTCAGAAGAGTGAGAATTTGGGCCGGCAAAGATGAGAATTTAAGGACTTTCAGGGAAAAATGCGCTCCAAGATACGGACTGGACAAAAGAGAGGTGGAAAACCTGATGAAACTTCTCAAAGTAACAGAGATGCACAAAAAAAGCCCCATGGAGTTTACAAGGGAAAATAAGGTGATTATTCTTTCTGAAAGCCTTGGTTATGAAACAATAACCCCTGAAAAGACAAAGGAATTTGTTATTGCAGTCAAAAATCTTCTTTCAATGGCAAAAACCCACATGAAAACTAACTACTATTAAATCACAAAAAGTATAAAAACCCCAATACCCTGTTAAATTATGCTTCTAAAAACCCCCTATTACCTTAGAAATGGAAGAAATAATTCAGGAAAAAATAAGCGCAGACCATCTGCTGTATGTCAGTCTTAAGTATACCAAGACATGTGATGTAATAATAAACCTTATTCTTAGGTGGAGAAAAATGATAGAAAAGAGCGTGACAGAGATACTAAGGCATGCCCTGAAGAGAAAAAAGATTTCCTCAATACCCTCCAATCCAAGGAGTGAGATTGAGATTGTAAAAAAGCTGATGAAAAAAGACTCAAATTTCCTGGAAACAATTGAGATGTATGAGATGTTCAGGAAGATAGAGGAGCTGAAAAAAGAAAGGATAGGGGAATTCAGGAAAAATGTAACCCTCAAGGTCTTCTACAGGGGCGAGGAAGTCAATATAAACCTTGACCAGCTCAAAAAATACGCCGAGAAGTTAGAAAAGTTTATAAGCACCACAAAGCAATTTCTTTTATCATAAAGAAGATTAATTAAAACTTCTGAAATTTGCGATGACAATCATTGTTATAACTTCTGGAAAGGGTGGTGTGGGCAAAACAACAACCGCGATAAATCTTGGGGCTGCAATAAATTACTTTGGGGGAAATGTTGTTGTAATAGACGGAAATTTATCCACTCCAAACGTTGGAATCCATCTAAATTCTCCAGAAGTCCCGGTCACATTCAACCATGTCCTTCTTGGAAAGGCAGATGTTTTTGAAGCGGTCTATGAGCATGATTCAGGGCTGAAGATTATTCCTTCATCAATTTCAATAAAGGAGCTGAAAAAAATAAGGCCGGAAAAAATCCGGCTCCAGCTGGAATACGCGAAAAAACAAT
>CAYVSB010000067.1:0-1540 GCA_964452855.1 Candidatus Woesearchaeota archaeon | reverse complement strand
AAGCCCTGAAAAAATAAAGGATTTCAAAAAAGACTTCAGGAAGCTTGCGGATTACATAATAATGGACAGCGCTGCAGGGTTGGGACTTGAGGCACTTTCTGCTATAGACAGTGCTGATGAGATAATAATAGTCAGCAATCCTGAAATGCCTGCAATAACAGATGCCCTTAAGACAATCAAGATAGCCCAACTCATGAAAAAGTCAATCAAGGGAGTAATAATAACAAAGGTAAGGAAAAACAACTCAGAACTTCAGCCAGAGACAGTAAGGGAAATGCTTGAAATCCCCATAATAGGCATGATTCCAGAGGATATTTCTGTCCAGGAAGCTCTAAATCAGAAAGATGCTGTTGTGCATACTCATCCTAAAAGCAAGGCTTCAAGGGCATACAAGGAAATTGCCGCAAGGATAATGGGAATAGAATATGACTCAAATTCTGACAGGGAAAGCATGATGGAAAAACTCTCCAAATGGCTGAAATTAAAAAAGTGAATGAAAAGATTGAAGGTCTGGAAATTGTAAACTTCAATGAATGGTCAAGGATGGATTTGAGAGTTGGGAAAATTATTTCCGCAGAGGACATTGAGGGTGCTGACAAGCTTTACAAGCTTTCTGTTGACCTTGGAAAAGTGATTGGGAAAAAAACAATTCTTGCTGGTATAAAACCTTATTACAAAAAAGATGCGTTGAAAGGAAAAAATATCATAGTCCTAGCAAATCTCAAACCAAGAAGCATGAAAGGCCTTGTTTCAGAAGGAATGCTTCTCGCAGCTTCTGATGAAGACCATGAAAAAGTCTGTCTTTTGCAGCCAGATTCAGATATTGAGCCTGGAAGCAGAGTTGGGTAAAAAGATTTGAATATTATTTAGCTCTTGTTAGAACGCTTTCAATTAAAATAAATTTACCTACCACTCAATTATTACAATACCTGGAGACCCAGCGGCACCATTAGAACCAGCAGCATTAACTCCAGCTCCACCACCGCCACCAGCACCGACACCGACACCGACACTACCAGGGTGAGAGCAACTGCCTGCACATCCACCAATACCGCCAACGCCAAACATACTACTTCCTCCGCCACCGCCACCGCCACCGTATTTGCCGCCTCCCCCTCCAGAAAGAATAAGACTAGTAGCGACACCAGAAGTAGGATTATCAGCACCACTGCTGTCAGCAGCACCACCAGCACCACCTACACTGCCACCGCCGGAACCACCAGCACCACCAGCACCGCCATTGTTGGTTTCACCACGTTTGCCGCCAGCACCGCCAGAAGCACTAATACTAATAGTACTATAAACAAAGCTGCTAAGACCTCCAGAGCCCCCATTTCCTAATGTAGGATCTCCGCCTCCTGAACTACCGACGCCAGCAACACCGCCAGAACCAACTGTTATAGTCGCATTTCCTCCAGAAGTTACAGGAACCAAATAAAATACGCTACCACCGCCGCCTCCTCCTCCGCCACCATGACCCAAATTATTACCGCTGCCGCCTCCTCCTCCGCCACCGCCACCAACAACAGCGACTTTTGCA
>CAYVSB010000066.1:3055-3310 GCA_964452855.1 Candidatus Woesearchaeota archaeon | reverse complement strand
CCTTTGCGCCAGCTGTAAATAATATGGGCACGTTTTTTGCAATACTTCTATCCTCTTGCCCTCAAGCAATCCTATAGTAGCCTCTTTCCTGTCCATGACCAGAAGTCCGAAAACTTCTGTGACAGCAAGCATTTCTGTAAGGGGCTCTGTTATAAATTCCTTGTCGCATCTATACATCCTCACCTTAAGTGGAGTCGGGGGCTCAACAACCCATATCTGTAAGTCATCTCTTGCCTCTGCCTTTGAAACATTTCC
>CAYVSB010000066.1:1947-3045 GCA_964452855.1 Candidatus Woesearchaeota archaeon | reverse complement strand
AAGCTGGTCTGCAACAGTATAGATGTTCTGTCCCTCTGGTATGTAGACTGTAATAAGCTCAGTTGCCCTTGCCTTGAAGTCGCTCAGCTTTGCGAGCAGCTCTTCAAGTTCCTGTTTTGTTGTTATTGCCATTTTAATCTGTAAACTCAACCTTGAATTCTTTTCCCTCTTTAATTTCCTTTGCATTCACCACATGCTTCAAATCGTCAAGCATTCCAGCAAGATGTGGTATATCTCTTTTTTCTAATGTTAAAAAAATTTCACAATTCATTGGCTTCTTGTTTTCTGATTTTATCTTTCTTATGTCTGAAAGTATTTTATAAAATAGTTCAATAGCTTTTTTTGTTCCAGTCTTTTCTTTTTTTGGCCATTCTGAAAGATGAATGCTTTTCTCTTTTTCATTTTTCCTGTAATATTTTTGATATATCTCCTCTGTAATAAAAGGCATTATAGGAGCAATCAATTTCAAAATAGTTAATAGAGAATAGTACAAAGTATAAAATGCAGATTCTTTTTCCTGCTTGTTTCCATTATAAACCCTCCACTTTACTATTTCAAGATAATTATCACAGAAAAATTTCCAAAAGAATTGTTCAATCTCACTTCTTGCCCTACTATATTCGTAATCTTTAAAATAATTTGTGCACATAAAAACCACTAAATTTAACTCATTCAAAAATACCTCATCCAGCTCTTCCATCTTCTTCGGCTTCTTCCCGCTGTAATCCTTCAGATTCATGAATACAAAATTAGATGCATTCTTCAGTTTTGTTACAAATTTCTTGCCTGCAAGCACTTCCTCTTCCCTATAATCAAGGTTTTCTCCGAGCTTTGAGCCTGCGGCCCAGAATCTCAGGGCATCTGCCCCGTATTTTTCCACAACTTCATTAGGATTAACAACATTTCCCTTTGACTTTGACATTTTCTCGCCTTGCATTGTAACAAATCCGGAAATCATTATTTCCTTCCATGGAATGCTTTTCTCATGATAGAATGATTTTACTATAGTATAAAATGCCCATGTCCTTATTATATCATGAGCCTGCGGCCTGAGGGAATAGGGGACTTTTGTTTTGTTTTCAGACAAAGAAGATATAA
>CAYVSB010000066.1:0-1937 GCA_964452855.1 Candidatus Woesearchaeota archaeon | reverse complement strand
GAGGAGTCAAAGAAGAGGTTGCCCATGTGTCAAGGACTTTCGTCTCTGGTCTTGCTTCTTCCTTGCATTGAGGGCATATTTTTTTTGTTTTCATCGGGTCAACAGGCAATTCTTTTTCATCAGGAAGAATAATCTTATTGCATTTTTTGCATTCCCAGACAGGAATTGGTATTCCAAAATATCTGTCCCTTGAAATATTCCAATCCCAATCAAGTCCTTCAATCCAATTATCATATCTTTTTCTCATATGCTCAGGATGCCATTTGATTTTCTTTCCAAGTGAAATCCATTCTTTTTTCTTGTCAAGGATTTTTATGAACCATTGTTCTGTCGGAAGAAATTCTATTTCTGTCCCGCATTTGTCATGAACATTAACAGCATGGGTTATAGGCTCTTCTTTCAAAACAAGCCCTTTTGAATACAGTTCATCAATTATTTTTTTTCTTGCGTCCTTTATTTTCATTCCCTTGAAGCTTCCAAAGTTAAGGGTTCCGTCATGATTGAAGATTATCTTTGGGATTAACTTGTGTCTTGAAACAGCCTCAACATCATATTTGTCCCCATAAGAGCAAACCATCATTGCCCCTGTTCCTTTCTCAATGTCAGCAGATTCATCAATCAGAACAGGAACCTCAAATCCAAAAAGAGGCACTTTCGCCTTTTTCCCTATTGCCCATTTGTATCTTGAATCTTTCGGATTTACAAAGATAGCAACGCATGCAGGAAGAAGCTCAGGTCTTGTTGTTGAAATTGGAATGTCTTTTCCATTAGATGAAAATTTTATTGTTAAAAATCTGCTTTTTTCCTGCCTGTCCTCAAGTTCTGCCTGGGCAATTGCAGTCTGGCATTCAACACACCATATTGTCGGAAAGTCTTTTTTGTATACTTTTCCTTCCTTAAACAAGTCAATGAAAGATTTCTGTGAGATTTTCTGCGAATTCTTGTCTATTGTTGAATAAAGAAAATCATAATCGCAGCTTATCCCAAGATTTTTCCACTGCTGGACAAAGTCAGGCGTTATTTTTTTCAGGGTTTTGATGCACAAATCAATGAACTCGCTTCGTGGCATGTGCTTGCTCTTAACATTATTGATTTTTTCAACAAGCCTCTCGGTGGGAAGTCCGTTGTCATCTGTCCCAAACGGATAATAAACCTGCCCTTTCCCTGCAAGCTGCATTCGCCAGAATCTTGCAATAAAATCCTGCTGGGAATATGAAAAAGCATGCCCAACGTGCATGTCTCCTGAAACAGTTGGGGGAGGGGTATCTATGCTGTAAATGCTTCCTTTCTTGCTCTTGTCAAATCGGTATGTCTTTTCCTTTGCCCAAAAATCAAGAATTTCTTTCTCTTGGTTTTTCATCTCTCCGGGATTCTGATCTTTCATGAGCATACCAAATACAGCAACTTTTAAAAACTATTTGAATTTACCTAATTTAATATAAAATGGCTTTGGAATCAAAAGAGTATTCATTCATTCATTCCCATAATAAAGACCAAATAGTGGAAGGTTTAATCCAATTATATGAGAAAGATAAAGAAATCCATTACATGGGAGAACTGGAAAATGGAGTAGATGTTTACAACGCATATGTCTTTTATAATACCGCTATGTTATTAGGCACCCGCAAAATAGAATTAATAGGACATACAGAAGAAATAAAAACAGCTAAAAACAATCTTGAAAAAATTTTGGGATTGAGGTTAACAGAATAAAATGGCAGACAACAGCGTAAATCTTCCAGGGGGTTATGGGGGTCTTACAAGGTTCAGTGAAGAGTATGACAGCAAATTTGCCCTCAAACCAGCTCATATTATTGTATTCGTGGTGCTTATAGTCCTTTTCAGGATTTCTCTTGGATTGATATATGGATAAATCTCGTGGAATAATACAAAATGTTCACTCTAGACCCTAAAAAAATGCAGGCTGTACTGAAGCA
>CAYVSB010000065.1:0-3326 GCA_964452855.1 Candidatus Woesearchaeota archaeon | reverse complement strand
TTTTATTTGTTTGAAGAAATTTTCTGATTCCTCTGTTGTTAGGCCTTCTTCATATTCATCAAGAAGGGCATCATAAGGATGTTTTTCATAGCCAAGAAATTCTGCTTTTCTCCTGGTTAATTCAATAATTTTTTCAAGGAATGGAGCGAAAATTGAAAAGTTATTCTGTTCTTTTGCATTTTTCCAGGCAACATGCGCTTCGCTTGTAACCCTTGCGAATTCTTCTATGAATTGCGGCGGGAGCTTCTGATAATATTTCAGAAGCCTTACTACTGCCTTTTCGTAATCATTCAATCCAATTTCTTTATCTGCCTTTTTTATTAATGAGACGAAATCTTCGCCCAAAAAAATATTTTGAGATAAGACAGCTAATTTAGCTGTGGCCTCGCTTCTTGCTTCAACGCCTTCTTCTGGCATATATGTATTAAGATCCCAATTAGCTAACGAGGCTAAATGGCCTAAGGCCCATAATGTTTTGTATTTTTCCACCAGCTCTTTTATTACTGGATTTTTTAGTCTTTTCCCTTCTGTCATATTTATGGGTGATTATCTCTATTTTTAAATATTAGGTATGGTTTTTTGGCTGATTAAATCCTCTGCGGCAATTCCAGAAACTCCATGTGTTTTCCTGAATCGTATTACATTCTCCACAAAGCCCTCTATCTTCGGCTCATGGCTGACAATTATGAGCTGCTTGACTTCAAGCTGCCTCAGAACATCTCTCATCTTGTCTAACTGGGCATCGGAGAAACCGTCTGTCGGCTCGTCAAGTATGACAATGTCTCTTGTCTTTATCTTGCTGAGCAACGAATTGACAACCTGGTTCAGAGAAAGCCTGTAAGCCAGGGCAATAGCGGTGCGCTCGCCTCCGGAAAGATATGCATAATCAAGCTCGTAGTCTCGATGATTTATTACAGGAGTGAATTCATCGTCAAGGGAAACTTCGAAAACATCTGAGACAAGCATTGAAAACCATTCTGCAAAAAGCCTGGAGAATTCTGACTTAAGCTTTAGCATGACGTTCTTCTCTGTGAAAGTCACAAGAGAAACAAAGTCTTTTGAAATCCAGTTTTCCATTTTTGTTATCTGCTCCAGCTTTTCCCTTATTTCTTCTGTGCGTGCAATCCGGGCCTTTAATTCTTCTATCTGTCGGGAAAAGACTTCAATCTCTTTTTTGAGTTCTGCAACTTTTATCTCTGCCATGCGTTCTTGGCGGATTGCTTCTTTCAGCTCTCTTTCTTTCTGCTCGAGGACGCTGTCAAACTTTTTCAGTTCAAAAATGCCTTTGGCGAGGATTTCATGGTGCTGGTCAAGTATCTCTATGTCTTTCATGAGGAGCTCGTTTGTTTTCTCTATTTCGCGCAATCTTGTTTTCCTTGTGTCAAGCTCCTGAAACTTGATTTTCTGCAGCCGCAAATCAGCCAGCTCTTTCTCTTTCAATGACAGGAATTTTTCCACGCCGATGAGATTTTCAAGGATTCCCTGCTTTTCTGAAGCCAATTGCTCTATTTTTTTCAGGTTTTCTGTTATGTCTGAATCAAGCTTGTTCATGACATTGCTCCTGTAAACAGGGCCAACATCCTGGAGGCAAGTCGGGCAGATGTCTATTTTTTTCAGTTTTTCCTTCACGGCCTTGTTTTCCTGTATCTTCAGGTTGAGGGAATTTATCTGGCTGCTGACTTTCAGGTTCTCTTCATCCATTTCCGTTTTTTCTTTTTTCCTGAATTCTATCTGCTGCGAAAGCTCTGCAATTTTTCCTTCGTCGAATTTCAGGCTTTCAAGCTTCTCGATATCTGCCTTAATCTGCTCCATTGTCCTGTCGTTGTTTGCAATAGTCTCTTTTTTGTTTGCAATCATTATCTTTGTTTTTTCTGTTTCCTGCTGCAGCCTGTTTTTTTCATCAATCTTAAAAGAAACCTGGTCCCGTTCTTCCTGTGCTTTTCTCATCTCCTCTGTGCGGAGGAAAAGCTCTCTTTCAACAGAAACAAGATTATGGTGTTTTGTTTCAAGCTCTTCTTCTTTGGAAGCCAGGATTTCCCTGTCTGCTTCAAGATTTTCTATTTGCCCCTCCTTCATCCTTTTGTCTTCGCGAAGCCTTGAGGCAACTATCGTGGCATTTTCAATTATTGTCTTGTATTTGTCAATCCCAAAAACATGCCTGAGCGCGTTTATTCTTGTTTCAGGGTCTTCAAGGATTATCTGCTTCATCTCTTCCTGCGGCGTGTAGACCGTGAATTTGTAAAGGATGTTCTGCTTTTTCGAAAATTCCTTCGGGTAATTAAGGAGCTCAAGAACCTTGTCTTTCAGTTCTGTTACAGACAGCTCTCTTTTTTCACCATTAATAATTATAGAACAGTAATCTTGGGAAACTGTTTTTCCTTTTTTCAGCTTTCTTTCTATTATAATTTCTGCACCATCGACATCCAGATGAAGAACCACAGAGCCTTCTGACTCTCCATTACGCAGAAGAGATCCACCTCGCTGTCCTGGCTGCAATCCGAAAAGGGCAAATTCAATCCCGAGAAGTATCGATGTCTTGCCCGAGCCGATGTCTCCGGACAGGAGGGTTGAGCCTTCTGGAAAAGAAACTTCCTGCCTTTCATAGCTTCTTATGTTGTTCAGCATTATTTTTTTTAGTTTCATTTTCTTAGATTGTGAATATCTTTTTAGTTTCGTCCATGAGCCGGAGAACAAAGGTTTCTGATGTCTCTCCCTCCTGCTTTTCTGTTGTCCAGGCAGCCATTATCTGCGGAAGAAGAGAGTTGAATGCCGATGGATTTTGCGCAGAATAAGATTTTATTGATTCTTCCTCTATGTTTTCTGTTTCCATTATTCCCGTGAGCTCTGCTTCTGCCTCTTTTGTTTTCAGGTCATTTGTGTTTCTGAGCAGAAAATAAGCGCCCTTTTTTCTGGCTGTCTCCTCTATCTGGGCAAATTTTATGTCAGAATGTTTTCCGCTTTCAAGCAAACCATGAATTCTTAAAAGAATAATTTTTCCATCAATTTCATGCTTGTCCAATTCGGAAAGTATCTGTTGTGTTGCCCTTAATGTATTTTTTATTTCCATGTCAAGAGAAACAACGTCGCGAATTTTAAGATCAACTCTTCTTAATGGTTTCTCAAGTTTTGTATCCACAATATAAAATCTTCCGTGCTGAAGGTCTTCAAGCTCCTGGAAGTTGTTTGGAAAAATAGGGCCGGGATAAATAAAGTTCCTGTCTGCGTAATCTATATGCAGATGCCCTAAAGCATAGTAATCTGCCTGGGGCAGTTCAGATTCTTTTATGTATTCTATAGGAAGATTTCCGACTGCACCTTCTATTGTT
>CAYVSB010000064.1:0-3374 GCA_964452855.1 Candidatus Woesearchaeota archaeon | reverse complement strand
CCAGGGAGATACTAATGCTCAACATAAACACAACAACAACAGTCGGCACAGTTGAGGAAATAAAAGGAAATGTTTTCGGGCTAAGCCTCAACATTCCTGTCCTTCCCATAGAAAAAAGCAATGTGGGAATTGCAAGAAACATCAACGGCCACTGGAGGCTCATCGGCTGGGGAGAAATTACTTCGTAATTTCCCTAACATCTGCCATGGCGATGTCAGCTGAGGGAGAAATAATAGTTCAATAGTGCAATCTTAATTATCAATAACAACTTTTGAGCTATTAATATCTTTTAGCTTCAAAAACAATATAATCAAACAAATCTATTATTATAAATAAAGGCATTAGCCCCAGATTAATATTGAATATTTATTAATAAAATTCCTTAAATTTTTCTTATAGATTATCTCAAACAATTCGCTAAATTTATAAATCCCTTATTCTATATTATATCCAGCAAAAATGCAAAAAAGAGATTCTTTGATGTTAAGTTTGATACTGCTAATAGGAATATTCAGCGTAGTTGGAAGCATGCCTATCCTTGTTGCAGACAATGATGATAATGACTCAGGAATTTCTGCAAATGCAAGTGTTTCCGTTTCTGCAAATTCAGACAACGATTCTGATGATGAAAGGGAGAATAATTCTAATGTAAATGATTCAGAGGATGAAGATAATGAAAGAGATAACAAATCTGATAATTCTGAAGATTCAAACTCAGAGGATGTCCGTGTAATATCCTCAAAAACAACATTGACAAGAGGAAACTGCACTGTGAGGATTGAAAAGGAAGTAAGAATTGAGGATGGAAAAAGAACAGAGGTTATCAAAAGAAAAATAAAATGCAATGACGGAGTTGAGTCAGAATTTCAGGTAAAAATAACCAACAGGACAGAAGACGGAATTGTAAGAGAAAAATTCAGATATGAGATAAAAGGCAAAAACATCACTGTTGATGCGGAAGATGAGATTGATTTGGAAGAAAACACAGCAGGCTCAAATTACAGCCTAAGAGCAAGACTGAGGAATGGAAATCACACAAACATCAGGATAATGCCTGACACTGCCTCTGAAATAGCTCTTGAAAGACTTAGAGCCAAAAATTTCACAATACAATTTAGGGAAAGGCTTCACAACAATGTTCCAAGGGTTGTGTACAACATAGAGTCAAATGATGACGGAAGATTCCTTGGCATATTCAAGATTAGAATGAGAGCAAACGCAGAAGTAGACCCAGAGACAGGAGAACTGCTGGATGTAAATAAGCCTTGGTGGGCTTTCATGGTAGCAGAAAGCGCAGAAGTTGATGCAAATGCAGACGCAGGCGGAACATTCCTTGCAAACAGCTCAGATGCAGATTCAAACGATACAAATAACGCTGCTGCCTGATTTTGATTTCTTATTGATAAAAAAGTGCTAATATAAAAATATCTTCTATAATCTAAATTATTAATCTATGAATATAATTTGATTAGGACTAATATAACAGGAAGGGTTTTGCATTAACAATGTTTTATTCTTCCCCTAACTTGACCAAGCCTGGACGAGTTTATTCTTCTTCTTCCTCTAACTCGGCTACGCTTGCGAATGACACTTTGGCGTTCGCCTGACGAGTTTATTCTTCCTCTTCCTCAGCTTCCTGGATTTTTATGAGGTCGCTTACAGAATCTTCCTCGTGAAGCTTTACTATCCTGACCCCTTGCGTTGCCCTCCCCATTACCCTTATATTCTTTAGGGTTGTTCTTATAACCATTCCCTTGGAAGTCGTAATTATTATGTTGTCCGTGTCATTTACAGAAACAGTATTGACCACATCCCCTGTTTTCTCAGATACCTTTACATTAATCACTCCTTTTCCGGCCCTTGCGGTTTTCCTGTAATCCTCCACAGCCGTTCTTTTCCCGTATCCATTCTTTGTCATTGTCAGGATTGTTGCAGTACTCAAAACCTCAAGGCTTACAACCTCGTCTCCTTTTTCAAGCCTTATTCCCGCAACTCCATAGCTTCCTCTTCCCATGTCCCTTACATCATCGCTATTGAATCTTATTGCCTGTCCTTTCTTTGTTGCCAGCAAAACTTCCTGTGTTTTTTTTACAACCTGAACATCTATGACAGAATCAGAATCGTCATTCGGCAGGTTGATTACCCTAACACCAATTCCCCTTGGCTTTGAGAAGTGCGAAAGCAAAATCTTTTTTACCTGACCATTCTTTGTCGCTATGAAAAGGAAATCATCAAACTTCTTCACAGACATCACATTTGCAATCCTGTCCTCCTTCAAATTGAGAACATTTGCTAGGGCTTTTCCTTTCCCATACCTTTCAGCCTCAGGGACATCATATGCCTTCAGCCAAAGAATTTTACCAGTGTTCGTGAAGAAAAGCAGATAGTCATGCGTTGAGCAAAGTATAAGCTGCTTTGTGAAATCTCCTGTTGCAAGATTGCTTCCTATGACTCCCTTGCCTCCCCTTTTCTGCTCCTTATACGTTTTCAAGTCCATCCTCTTGCAGTATCCCTTGTCTGTGATTGTCACGACAACTTCCTTTTCCTGCACAAGATCTTTCTCTGAAATCTCGCTTATTCTTTTCAATACCTGCGTGCTTCTAGCATCCCCATATTTGGACTTCAGCTCATTGACTTCTTTCGCTATTATCTTTAATATTTCCTTTACATCTGAAAGTATCTTTTCATATTCCTGTATCTTTATCTTTAATTCCTCTCCTTCTTTCTGCAGTTTTTCTCTTTCCAGCGAGGTAAGCTGCTGAAGCTTTGTTTCAAGAACAGCCTGCGCCTGCTTTTTTGTCAGGGAGAATTTCTTCATCAGCCCTTCAGAAGCTTCTGTTGCATTCTTTGACTTCTTGATGAAAGAAATAATTTCGTCAATGTTCTTCAGAGCTATCAAAAGCCCTTCCACAATCTCCTGCCTTTCCTTTGCCTTTTTCAGCTCAAACTTTGTCCTGTCTGTGACTATGACTTTCCTGTATTTGATATATTCCTCAACAATCTGCTTTAAATTCAGGATGCGCGGATGTCCGTTTACAAGCGCAAGGAAATTTGCGCTGAATGAATCCTGCAGTCTTGTGTATTTATGAAGCGCATTTATCACAAATTTGGAATTAACCCCTTTTTTCAGCTCAATCACAATCCTTATTTTTCCCTTTGAGGATTCGTCCCTCAAATCAGCTATGTCCTTTATTTTTTTGTCCTGTATAAGAGCAGCAATCTGCTCAACCAAAGTTGTTTTGTTAAGCATATAAGGAATCTCAGTTATCACAACAGCGTCCTTGTTCTTCATTTCCTCCACAGTTGTTTTTCCCCTTACAATAAGCCGGCCTTTTCCTGTCTTATACATCTCAAGCATGTCTCCCTGAATGATT
>CAYVSB010000063.1:0-3456 GCA_964452855.1 Candidatus Woesearchaeota archaeon | reverse complement strand
TTGACTTCCCTACCCCGAATGCATTCTGGATGTCATATCTTATTTTTACAGTAAGGTTTCCTTCTATATAGTCAGGCATTGCAGATTCATCAGGTTGCCTTGAAAGAACTATTGCTGCATACCCCAAATTGTTCAAAACAGGGGAATTTATGTTGCCGCTTGCAGGCTGCAAAGCTGCCTGGGCAGGATGAAATCCAACTGTTGAAACAGAGGAAGGATACTGGCCTGTAATGCTTATCTGATTTATGTAGTTAACATTTACAAGGGGATTTATCTGCGTTGCTGAAAGCTGGCAGAAAACAGGAACATTCTGCTCTTCAAGAAGGTCGCTTCTCACGACTGCAGGAGTGCATCCAAAAGGGGCTATTTGCACAACCAAATCCTGTCCTGCCTGGCACATGCTTGTATCAAACTGCCCGGGATTGCTTCCAGTCCATCCTCCGATAAAGCTTCCAATAGGATTGTAATTGTTTGCGACAGTGTATGTTGCTGAGGCTAGGGGAATTATAGTCAAAACAATAATCAAAAGCGATAATATGATAAAGCGCGGCGTTTTTACATTATTCTTGTTTGTTATTTCTGTCTTGTTCATTTTAATTTTTTCTCAATTAAACACAACCTCCAATTGCGCATTGCTGAAAAGCTCATAATTGTCCTGCAACTCCTCGATTGAGGATGGCGTTGGCAAGCTGACCGCATTTATGTCTATTCTTGATGATGTTCCAAGCTCGCTGTCAGAGGAATAGTAATTCTGCTCTCCTCCTCCGGCAAGCACGTTTGATATTATCTGCGAAGGAATCACAAGGTCAAAGCACTTTTGTTTTGTCAATCCAAAGACACCGCCTATTCCCGAGTCAGGTATCTCAAGGCATTTTTGGGTTGTTGATTCCTGAAGCTTTATTGACGAGTTTTTGTAAATGTAAACTTGGATTTTGTACTGACCTTCTGTCAGTTCAATTGTTTTTTTGTCAGGCCAGACAGCACTTCTTGAATATTCATCTGATAAGAAGCTGACAAGAGCCTGGCCGCCATATTCTTTTCCATCCAACTTAAGGTTTATGTTCAGGCCATGGATTTTTGTCATGAATATCTGAACACTTCCCTCGCTGGTAGTTGAATACAGTGTTTCTGCATCCTTGAATCCAGGAGCCTGTGCAACAATGTATCCGTTTGCGCACTGAGGGAAATTCTGCACAATGTTTCCAGACAAAGCCGAACCTATTGGACAAACTTCTCCAAAGCACTTGTATGATATCTGAGCATCAATTGGATTGTAATTGTTGTCATAAACAGAAACCTCAACAGGCGTGTTCTTATACATGCATAGGTCAGGTGAAGGCATCTCTGAATTAATCCCCTCAGGTAATGCCTGCCTTGGCTGGTTTCCCTGAATGACTACTGCCATTGGGAATTGGAATACCTCTTCTCCCTTGTAAACCTGAATCATGACTGGATATTTTACATTATAAACAAAATGATACGGCACATAGCAAAATCCTAAAATTCCAAGGCCTGGTTGGTTTCCAACAGGCGTGGCAAGAAGAACATTTCCCTCTGACGGGGAAACTTCAAAGTTGCTTGACCAATTTTTTGAAGTTATAAATCTCACTTCATTGTCCACAGGCACATCGGCAATAAAATATTTGTTCTCAGCCTTGTTAAGCACAAAATTTCCTCCTGCAGTCCTCAATGCAAGCGTGTTTGCTTCTATGCCCTCGCTCAAATCTGAAAATACATCATCTGCATTCCACAATCCAGGGGAACAGGATATATTGACGCCATCAACAGGGGCATATGCTCTAAGTGTGTCAATCCCGTAATTTTCCAGGAATAATGAATCCTGCTCATAGTCATAAATTTTTTTGGCAGAGTCATAAAGGTTTCCTATATTTGAATCAAGGGTTTTCTCATGGACTTTGACATTTGCTGTTTCCTCGCCTTTCTGGATTGTCAAATCCATGTTCACTTCTACACGCACTGAATCAGGATTGATTGTTACTTCTGTGCTTGGCTCTTCTTCAGATATGACAAATCCAGAATCATAATATGTCTGAAGGTTGCAGTCTCTTATTCTTCCGTCAATGAATGAAGCAAGCTGATTTTCCATTTCATCTTTTGTGGGGACATTCGTTTTTTGCACATTGCTTCCCGAAACATAATACCAGTATGGAACAGGATTTCCTGCAAAATCCAGCTGAGAGCTGAAAGGAATGTATGGCGAACCTGCCTCATAATCAGGAAGCTCTATGTAACCTGCCTGAGCTTCAAGAATGTCAATTCCAGTGTAAGCATAGTCCTCAAGGCATGTCAAAAATCCGGTATAGGCAGGCTGAAGGTTTGCTGGAATGTTTGCAGTGGAAATATTACTTCTGAAAACAAAATAAAGGGCAATTGCGCTTACCAGAACAAGCGCGATTATTATAAAAACAGTTACCTGACCTCTTTTATTCCCCATGAATGAATAGAGGAAATAATGTATATAAACTTTATCAAAAAATTCTTTTTCATTCGGGAAATCAGTATCTTCTTCTAAGTCTTAGATAATTGACAGCCCCTATGATTATTAAAATTCCGCCAACAAAACTTATCCAATTTTGAATGCCAAGAAGGCTTTCCGGTATTTTCACAAATGCTATTGGAACATTAATAAAATAAAGCCCTATGATAAGACTAAGTATAAAGAACAAAACCTTCAATCCAGTGTTATTTCTGTATGGCTGAATCCCCATCTGATTAGAATTGAATAGCCCCATATTAAAATCAAAGGAGAGACATATTTAAATTTATTGGAAAATGCAAGGATTATAGTGAGTTTTCCAAATAAAAAAGGGCTTGACCAATTTAATAGACGTACTGATTTTTTTTCAGGGCAAAGCTTAGAATAATCGCAATTACTCCGGCAGTGGCTATAATTCCAAAGTTGTAGGAATCATTAATCCCAATAAAGACATAGTCTCCGGCAAGAATCAGCAATCCAAGGATTAGCAATATCCATCTCATTTTGTTTAATAATAGAATTTGATTTATAAATATTTACGTAAAAGATATGTTTTAATCATATTAAAAGATCCTGATAGTATTTGCATTTTGTCAAACACTACGTTTAAATATTTCCAAATCAATGAAAAAACACGGCCTTGTAGTCTAATGGTAGAACATATCCTTGACGTGGATAGGGCCCCAGTCCGATTCTGGGCAAGGCCATGTTTTTGATAACCTTTAAAAACCTATTTTATGTTAATTTTTTAGCAGATGAAAATCCCAAAAACAACGAAAAGATTTTGCCCTTACTGCAACAAAAAGACAGAGCAGAAGGTAAAGATAGTCTCAACAGGCGGAAAAAGGGGAACTTTGAAAAGAGGGGGAATTGCAAGAGCCAGACTTAGGGGACTGGGAAGAGGCATTGGAAACAAGGGAAAATGGGGTTCCAAGCCAGCTGTTTCAAAATTCAAGAGA
>CAYVSB010000062.1:479-3482 GCA_964452855.1 Candidatus Woesearchaeota archaeon | reverse complement strand
ACTTCCTATACCATAGTACCAACGTTGTGTCGTAGATAATCCTCTCTTTCGGAATAGTAGTCCCCCAAAAAGTTCGATGCTCCAAAAACCATCGTTTATTAATTTCATCAACATTGCTTGTTGAAGAATGCAACCCGTTAAAAATCAGCAGGTTTTCCACCACAGTTATGGCAGTGGAGCTGTTTATTTTTACATTATTATAATCTGGATGCGTGTTTCCCTTGGCAAAATCCAAATCAAAAGTAAATCCTTTCAATAGCAAGCCCATGTCCAAATCATAATCAATATTAAGGTCTGCAATGTCCCCGACATCAACCATCCTTATTACCCTATTGCTCAAATCCAAATCGCTTATCTTGACAGATGAAGAATGGTCTGTTATTTCAATAGTAACATCACCCACTGAATCTATAAGCTCGTCTGCCTCGCTCAAAACACTTACCTGAAACTGATTCGCCCCCTCGCCGAAAGTTCTTGTGCCTGCAGTGTTTCCAGGAATAAATTCATAGATAAATGAGCTTCCATCTGCATCAGAGCTGATTAATTGCAGACCATTTGACGTATTGTTGATAGGCGTATGACCCGGTTCTTCATATGCAACAGCCAAGTCATAAGTTCTTCCAATAACAGCATAATCCTGGTTTTCTCCGTTTAGCTGCAGAATTACTGTATCAACATCAGCACTGACAAGGCTCATGCTCGAAAATATGAAAATAAAAGCCAATAAAGAAAGAGAGGATATCAGCCTGTTGTTGCTTTCCATTGTGTTTTAAATCGGCATTAGGTATTTATAAATCTATTTAAACATTACTACTTTAAAGGAAAGCCAATTATCTTCTCTTTCTCTTCACAATCACAAGAACAAGCCATGCTATCAGAAATGCCAACCCCAAAAATCCAAAAACAGCTGTAAGAAGGAAGAAAGTGTTTTCCCAGAAAATAATTGTGGAGTAATTATAGAAAACCAAAGAGATTGCAAAGAAGATAAAAGAAGCCCAGAAGTTCTTCATGGCTTTTTTGATTCTCTGCTCAATCACTCCGGGTGAAATATCCCTCGCTGACTGATTGGTTTTTCGCATTGAAGCTTTTTTTCGCCTCTTATTAGCCATGGAGTATGAAGTGGAAACAGGTTTTTAAGCGTTTCGGAAACCTTCCAAAAAACACATGCTTATGAACTTGAGTTATAGCTCCAGTTAAGGTGTATTGCATCTGCCGTGATTGTTTTTATGTTCACAAAAATAGACCCGAGCCATGAAAAATAAATCTTGCCTGCAGCCAGAACTCCCCCAACAGAGCCAAGATCAACATCATCGCGCTGCAAAACAACAGAGTTTATAGTGAAATATCCGAATAGTACAAGGGAAATCAAAAATATTGCGAGAAGCTTGTGCCTGAATCTTTTGAATTCCAGGATAAACCATATAAGAGCTATTGCAATTGCCACCACAAAAAGAATCACGCTTATTGCCATTTGTTGAGAAGGAATTCCTCGTATAAAAATATTTCGGAGAAGAGAATATCAATGAATTCCGCAAATATAATAGCCCCACCAGGATTCGAACCTGGGTCACGAGCTCCAGAGGCTCGCATACTTGACCGCTGTACTATGGGGCTTTAAAATATCATATTTCCATGACTATTAAAAGTTTATCCTATCAATGAACCCACTATCAAAATAATTAAAGCTTTATCCTCAGTTCCTCAGCAGTCTTCGGATTTTTGTCATGCTGATCCATTCTTCCGCTGACAAGGCAATCATAACATATATGTATTGTTCCATTTTTTTCCATTACTCTTCCTGTTCCGCGACATTTAGGGCATTCTTGATTTGTCTCTGCCATTAATTTCTAAGCAAACGTCTGTATTTAAGCATTAAGATGATGGAATAAATGATTTTCAAAACACTAAATTTAAATATTCCTCTTCATTAAAAAATGCATGGAAAAGGAGATAGGAGAGGTATCAACATACTTCAGCCATGTTGGCGTTGCTGCAATAAAGCTTTCAGCCGGATTGAAAGTCGGCGAAAAAATCCATATAAAAGGACATACAACAGACATTGAGCAGAAGGTTGATAGCATACAGATTGAGAACAAGGCTGTCAAGGAAGCAAAGAAAGGAAACCATATCGGAATAAAGGTGGCGGACAAAGTAAGACCAAATGACAAAGTTTTCTTGGTTAAATAAGGTAAATTATCATTGGCAATTGCATAATTGATTGACTATCTCTTCTTTATTTAATCATAACCCTTTTAAACCAGATAATAATTAAGATAACATGCCCCTGTAGTCTAGAGGCCAAGGATTCCACCCTCTCAACTAAGAGAGGTGATTCCATCTTGATGAAAGAGTAGAATCTGCATTTATGCAATCTTCTCTTTGGAGAACGGTGGCGACCCGAGTTCAAATCTCGGCAGGGGCGTTTTTTTCTCTTTCATAAAGTTTAAAAGACAACAATTTATTACAGAATCATGAAAAGGTATCAAAAAATCCTTTACGGGACTTTGATTGGATTAAGCATAGGAATGTTTGAGCCAGCTTATGCTCAAATGAGTCCTTCTAATCCATCTAACCCAAGCAATCCAAGCAATATACTTCACCCAAATAACCTTTCGTATTATCAGCAAAGACAATGGCAAAATGAAAGTCAAAAAAACAAACCTTCAAAAAAAGGATTAGATAGTTTAGTATCTATAACAAAAGGGGAAAAATTAGACAATTTTGTTGCAATTAAAAATGAATATTCTCCCAAAGAAGAAGTCATGATGGAAATGATGGCAATAGTCGGGGCAGGGGGTCTGGCAGGACTCATATTACTTGGAATGAGATTAGCGTCAAAAAATTCTGAAAAATAAGATTTACCAGAAGAATAATCCCCTTTCGATGATTAGATGTTCAGTTAGGGCGTTTTTTTCTCAATTTACGGAATTTTTCCCAAAACATTTATTAAGATTGGAGAAGAATAAGTTACAACTTCATTTTTAATAGAGTATGGAAGAAAAA
>CAYVSB010000062.1:0-415 GCA_964452855.1 Candidatus Woesearchaeota archaeon | reverse complement strand
GCGCTTGACGGAATAATCAGCTCGGGAAAAGGCGCCCTCATAGTCGTGGAAAACGACTTTCTTCCTCCTCTTCTTGACGGGGGATTCAAAATAATATCAAAATTCACACCCCAGAAGCTCATTGAGCTGAGTAAGATGGACGGAGGAATAGTTATTTCAAAAGACCTAAAGAGAATAAATCTCGTGAATGTTCTTCTCACGCCTGACAGCAAGATAAAAACATCCCAGACAGGCACAAGGCATAAGGCAGCTGAAAGGACTGCAAAGCAGATTTCAGGGCTTGCAATAGCTGTCTCTGAAAGAAAAAAAGAGATAACGATTTTTTACAAGAACAAGATATATCGGCTGAAGGAGAGCTCGGACATAACAAGAAAGGCGAATGAATATCTGCAGATTCTTGAAAAGCAAAGGGAGC
>CAYVSB010000061.1:0-3559 GCA_964452855.1 Candidatus Woesearchaeota archaeon | reverse complement strand
CATATGCCTGAACAAGGTATCTGTCATTCTTTTTCCCGAGAATTATGTCTGTCCAGGGCATTTTTACAAGCAGGAAAATATTAAGGGGAATTTCCCCTCTCTTGAAGGAATATTTCATGCTAAGAGGTTCTCCATTATCTTTTACTGCTGTTCTCAAGCCGCCGATAAAACCTCTTCTTGAAGCAAAGGAGTAATTAATGTCCTTCAACTCTATAGGATGCGACCCCATATATCCTTCATCAAGAACCCCGAAAGAACCGCTGTCTCGTATATAACTATTTGAATTGTTTAATTCCTTCAATGACAGAATATATCTTCTAGTTCTCATTTTGGGAAATTCAGGCCCGTCAGTTTTGGTAAAGGTCACTCTCCCCGTATCAATTTCTCCCATACCTTGCAGGAATTGAATGGCAGTTTATAAGCATTTTGACAAAAAAAACTCCCCATTAATAAATCTAATTAATTCCAGCCTTGACGCCGGTCTTTCTTTCAAGAAGCTCAACCCTTTGCTGAAGGTGATAAATCTGAATGGATAAATCCTCAAGCTTTCTTGACATGTCTGAAAGCATTTTTGAGAGCTTTTGTTTTCTTTCAGCATCTGAATCCTGGTTTTCCATCGGTTTCTCCTGGGAAGAGTCCTGCTGGGATGAAGTTGAGGAGGCAAGTCCCGCGAGAAATCCAAATCCTGATTTTTCCTCTTCCTTAGGCTTTGTTTCCTTAGCCACGCTTCTCCTATATCTTTCGCCAAGGTCAACAATCTTATCCTTTTTTCCAAACCCTAAAAATGCCATGCTTTGCATAGGAAGAAGATATTTTTAAATTTAGTTATATCCATATTCTCAGGGAATATTTTTTAAACTACTGGTATTTATTATTATGATGGTAGCCACAATGCAGCAAATAATCGGGAAAGTAAATCCTTGGCTGTATGCAGAAAATTGCGATGACCTTCTTAAAAAATACAAAACTCCTGACAAAATTCCTGCCAGCGAGGTAAAGCCAAAGAACCTGGGAGAGCACTCGCTTACATATGATTCTTCATCTGAAACCCTTGAGCCGATATATTTTTTCATACTTGACCTCATGAGTGACTTTGGTCTTTCCCCTGAGAAATACTCAGATACTTTCGCATCAACTCCAGGCTCAGGTCATTTCGGGGAATTAGGGCAAAGAGCAACAGTAATGCAGCAGCAGGGAGCAAAAATTCTTGGAGACATAAACACTGTGCTGAGAAGCATACTTAACATAATATATGATTTAAGGGAATTCAAGATAAGGCTTGATTCATACGATAAGCTAAAGTCAAGGGACAATTCTGAAAAAGATGCTGCTGTATTAAGTTTAAAACAAATATGGATGGACAAGGTTGACATAAACAAGGGAAACTCAAGCATAAAGGCAATGGCGCTTGGCCAGGCAGGATTCCAAACATTAATTGATGCATTTCTTTTTGCAAAAACGCCAGAACAGGCAGAAAAAATTGATTTGAATGAAAGGGTAAAAAGGATTCTAATGCCAAGGGTCCTTGAGTTCAATAAATGGATGGAAAGCTCGGATCAGGAACTGAGAAAAAGATATGAGATAGAAAAAACCTACCTGAAAAGCCAGGTAAACAGCCTTAAGATTTACTCAAGATGGGCAAAGCCGTATTTGAGAGCAGCTGCGCAGCTTGAAATGAAAGATATGGGAAGAGAGCCTGCCCTTGTAAAAACATTCAGCACTATTTTGCTTGAGTTAACATTAATGGGAAAATCAAAGCTTAAAGTAAGAGACCTTGCCATGGAAGGAAAGCTTCCAAAGGAATTTCAAAGTATGATTACCAAAAGGGATTATTCAGCATGCATTCTTGTGGACTTCAGATTTAGAGGAATGCCCCAGAGAATAAACCAGCAGTCGCATTATGTATTCGGAGGAAAGGCCATAATGACATTCACTGCATATGCACTTAACAGCGAAGAGCTTGCCAAAGTCAACGAGGAAGCAGACAAGTCAGACATAGGCGATGTTCTCGGACTTATAGAAGGTGCAACCACTGAAAGCCTTGACAATTTGAAGGCAGACATTGATTTTTTCCTCGGAGAAGAAAAGCACGAGCACAAGGATGAGCGCAAAAGCAGTGGCACAAATCCATTCCTTGCTCTTTTCGGCGCATACAATAAAAAAGATGAGGAAGAAAAGCATGACAGGAAAAAGGATGACAAGTCAGCCCCTATTGCGCCTGACAGCTGGGTGGAAAAGGAATTCCTCAGGAGAATAGCATCCGACAATGCAGAGGAGATGGTTTTCAAGCTGTTTGATGTCTATAAGAAAGCTCATGGAATGCCAAGTTATACATAGTATAACGATGGCTTGGTCGCAGGATTCATAAAAACCCGCAGGTGGTTTTTATATGCCGAGTTATACTTGATTTTTTGATATAAAGATTTGAGCATTCTCTTCCAACGCCAGATTTATATATTTCTTCAGCTATTGGATGTTATAACAAAATGCCAAAAAAGAAAATCCTAAACAAAACTCCAAAAAAAATAAAGCTTGACAAAAAGAATTTGAAAAAGCTTTTCAGCAACTTGCAGGAGAAAGCATCAAGTGAACCAAATGCAAATAATAAAAGTAAAAACCCAAGCAGAACCTTAAAATTATCAGCGCAAGAAAATGAATTTCAGGATTTCATTGAAATTGAGAACTCATTGCCTGCACTTGAAAGAATTGCCAGAAGTCAGTCTGGTCCTGTTTTTGTCGGTGGAATTCCACAAAGAGCTTCTGCTATTTCAAATGATAATTCATCAGAAGATTCATTCAAATACACTGCAGGTGGCGCTAACGGAAATGCAAACGAGCCAAAATATCTTTCATCTCCTGAGCATATAACCTCAAACATTCAGCGAACAGATTTCAATAAAATTGGAAGGGATTTCAACCAGGGGTTCAGTCCTGTAAACCAAGAGCCAATGTTCATGGAATCTTCAGAGGCAAAGGCTGATTCTCCTATGCAGGAAAGAAGGTGGGAAGTTGAAAGGCAAGATTTTGATAGGGAAAGAAGAAAAAGCCCTTCTGAAAGAGAGGAGACAAAATATGATAAGTATACTCCGGATTTGCCAAAGTCAAGGTAAAATTGATATTCAAAAATTAATATAATCATTGATAAAAATTACTACTAAATAATCCGCTTTAAATTATATCCACAGCGTGATTTACATTACTCCGTTGTTAATGAAAGATATTTAAACAAAAATACCCTTAACTAAAAATGGCAAAAGGGGATTATGAAATGGGAAGTTACAGCATTTCTGACATTTACCGGGGAGGTTCTTCCCTTATTCCGCCAAATGTTTACATAAAGCCAGGAAGTCTGGGAATGACCACTGACCCAAGAAGCGCAAATGTAATCAAGGAAGTTTCTGAAAAACTTTCATCAGGAGCAAAGCAGATTGAAATTGAAATGGTTTCTCCTGAAATATTTGATTCTGTTCCAAGGCAGCATTTCAAGGAAGTAAACAGGCTTGCAAAACTCACAGGAGTTGAAATCTCAATGCACGGTCCTGTCATTGATACAGCTGGA
>CAYVSB010000060.1:0-3573 GCA_964452855.1 Candidatus Woesearchaeota archaeon | reverse complement strand
GACAATAGGCAAGCTTGCAAACGGAAAAATAAAGTCAGGGGTAAAACACTCTTTTGCCCTCATGCTCAGCTCATTCATAGTTTCTTCAGCGGCAAACTTCATCTTCGGGGGTGCTTGAATGGGAATAGCCAAATATAAACTTAATAAAAAAGGCTCGCATGTCGCGGTAATAATATCATTTGTGATATTTGTGACTTTTTTGTTTTTTATATATGTTGCACTTGAGCCTGCTGTAAAAAGCAAGCAGGCAAGGGAGCAGTTCCTTTCTTCATCAAAGGATGCGCTTTTTTCAAATTTTTCGGTAAACATAACCTATGCAAGCATCAACATAGACGATGACTTTGATATTGACGGAGAAGACTGCCTGAGAATAACAGGCCTCAGCCAGATTATGCCGGCAGGGCTTGACGGAAGCAATATTTTCGTGAAAGACTCGTCTGGAGCAGCAGTGGGATTTTCCTGGGATGAAGGAGACAACTCTATTGAAGTTGAGGAAGAGAATTCAAACAGATTTTTTAAGGCATATGTTTCCGAGGCAATTTCATCAGATGAAGCTTCCCTTAACGGCTGTCCAGCTGTTTCTTCAAGCAGATACACTCTTGGGCTGATAAAAACCGAGGAAAAAGCCTTTGAACAAAAAATTGTGAATGCAATCCAGGCATATCAGGCAGGATATTCCCCATTCAAAAACAGCATTGGAATTTCAGAGGACAAAAACATAGGATTTGATTTCACATATTCAAACAAAACATCAATCACGACAGGAGAAGAAAGTCCTGAAACAAACGTATATGCAATGGAATTTTCTTTTGATTATCTTGACAGAAACATGACCTCAGAAACAGGAAAGCTGACGGTGAGAACATGGTAAAGAAAAATAAAAAAGGATGGATAAGAATAATGGAGGCTTTTGTTTCAATCCTCCTTATTGTGGGAGTGTTATTGGTTGCTGTAAACCAGTCATCAGCTGCGTCAGGCGACACGGCTGAAAAAATTTACCGGGACGAGCTTATAATAATAAAGGCAATAGAATACAACAGCACCCTGAGGACAAGCATATTAAATATTAATGAAGCCAGCCTTCCGGTTGATAGTTTCAGCGCTGGCTTTCCGTCAAATGTGAACAGCACTATAAATGCAAACACACCAGTCTACCTCTCATGCTCGGCAAAGATATGCGCGCTTGATGATGAATGCCTTCCTTCTATTTCAATTTCCTCAAACATCTATGCCATGAAAAGGGGAATTTTTGCAAGCCTTGATAAATATAGCCCAAGGAAAATAGCTTTGTTTTGCTCTGATTAATAATAAAAAATAATATAACTAATAATAAATGTCCGCATTTTAACATTATTAATGATTTTAGATTTCCTTACTTTTTTCTGCTTTTTCCAGTATGCCTTCCTTCTACTCAGGACCTCACTCGAATTAATATCAGCGTCTCTTGTGAAATCCCTCTACTCGCGACCTCGCTTGCCAGAACTGCCCCATCCTCCGCGAAGTCGCTCGCCTTGCCAATTGATGAAGGGCTTCAGATGATTGATTATTTTTATTGATTTTTTCTGTGCTTCAAGAACTTTTTTTATGTCTTTGTAAACTTCTGGTGCCTCGTCAAGAGAATATTCTGAAAAATTACCAATAACCCCTGCATTTTCCATTTCTTTCCTGAAAGAGGCAACATTCAATTTTTCCCGTGCCTGGCTCCTGCTCATGACTCTTCCTGCCCCATGGGATGATGAGGATATGAATTCCCTGCTGCCTTTGCCTTCAACGAGGAAAGAGCCATCACGCATATTTGCAGGAATAATTCCCCTTTCTCCTTTTTTGGCAGGGGTTGCCCCTTTTCTATGGACAAACAAGCCTGATTCCTTCAAAGCATGATTGTGGTTTTTGTTTGTCCATATTGTGAACTTCACTTTTTTTCCAAGAACCTTCCCAATTTCAATGCAGACCTGCCTTGCCATTTCAAGCCTGTTCAGCTTCGCAAACTCAAGTCCAAAATCAAGAAGATTAAGATATTCTTTTCCTTCTTGGGAATTTTCATGAAGAGGATGTGTTTCCTCAAAGCCCTCTTCTTTTCCAGAGGATTTTTTCATGTAAAGTTGGGCAACCCAATGGCCGACAGCCCTTGAGCCTGAATGAACAACCAACCATGGAAAACCAGAGCTGTCCGAGTTCAATGAAATGAAATGATTCCCATGGCCAAGGCTTCCAAGATTCCTAAGGGCTTTCCCTGATTCAAGGAACTGCAATACTTTTTTGTCATATTTTCCCTTTTTAAAAACAGAAAGAATTTTTTTGAATTCCTCTCTTGTTTCAGGAGTTATTTCTAAATCCGCGGTTTGAATCTCACCAAGCCCCATTGGAATTCTGCTCTTGACTTTTTCATAAATTTCTTTTGCATTTGTTCTCAGGGATTTTAAAATTCCTTTCGGAAGCCGCGCGGCAGTCATTCCACAGCCAATGTCATATCCAACCCAGGCAGGAACAAGATAATTCTTTGTTGCAAGCACAGCTCCAATAGGAGCGACATAGCCAACATGCGCATCAGGCATCAAAGAAGCTTTCTTAACATAAGGCTCTGAATAACAATTTTTAAACTGCCCAAGTGTTTTTGCATCAGGGTTCAGCGCAAAGTTAGTGATTTTTTTCCCCATTCATAATAAACAAAACAGAAGTTTAATAAGATTACCTTGATTGTCATGTGAAGTTCAGGATAGAAACTGCTTCTTCCCATACATCTTAAGAAAAATTCAATTTAACGACGGCTTGCAGGAGCAGGGGGAGGAGAACAGCTGGCGAACGAACCGGTGCATCCGTTAGCCGCCATTGGAATATTCTGAATCACCAACTCTGAGTGCACCACCAGCAGTAGCACATTGACCTGCAGTAGCTACTGGAAGCTGATATGTAATAACACCATCACAGTCATAATCAAAGCTTCCGTCCCCTCTATGGGTTGAAAACCACCAAGTGGTCCCTGGATGCACTGAATTGCTAGTATCATAGCAGTCATTTCCCCCATAAGCTGTGTCTATGTAAACATCATTGTCATTATCCCATACAGCGGGAAAACCAGTTCCCCCTGCGCTCACACTTGTGCAATTCCAGCTGCTTCCAGTATATGTCAAAACCTGTCCTGAAGTACAAGGACTGGGAGTTGAAATTCCAGCTGGATTTACGCATATCCAGTATCCTGCATCAGAAGCTTGACCATGCTGATATTGCAGATATTGTCCGACAATGCATCCGGAAGGAGCTCCTATGTCTTGGATTGTGTGGCCTGCATTAGGGACTTCTCCTGAATCCCACCCTCCTGATGTTCCAGGAAGCTCGGCTGTTGCATAAACAATTGTTGCCAGCAAGATAACAGCTGCTATTGAAAGGATTGTAAATGAAATCCTGTTTGAGAAAGAAATTCTTTTCAGTAGCCTCTTTTTTATAGCCATATAGTCTTTATTGGATTTAACTATTTAAATATTTTGTAATCCCTAATCTCCCGAGCTGCACTAAATTTTTAAAATTCCCTTACTTCCCCAAAACCATCTTCTTTGTTTCTGAAAAGTCTTTTGC
>CAYVSB010000059.1:0-3711 GCA_964452855.1 Candidatus Woesearchaeota archaeon | reverse complement strand
CGTATTTTCTCCATACTGATTTCGGGAACAATTTCATAAAAGCAATTGATGCAAGGACAAAAAAAGCCCTTGGAAAAAGTTATGTGCTTAAGCACAGGGACGCACTTGAGATAGTGACCAGATAATTTCTTAAAATTTGACAAAACTTATAAGTCGTAATGATTTCATGCTGAAATAAAATGAAAAAGAGAGGTCAAGTTGTGAAGGACTTATCAGTAAAAGTTGTGAGATTGATAAAGCCCTACTGCAGAAGAATTGAAATTGCAGGCAGCATAAGAAGAGGAGAATCAAACCCCCATGATATTGATATTGTGCTTATTCCAAAAAGTAAAGAAAGTAAGGAGAAGCTGGAAAACCTCCTTGAGAGCAAGGGCAAGAAAATGTTGGGAGGAGAGAAGAAAACTTACTTCAGGATTGAAGGAATTGAAGTTGAGCTGTATTATACTGTTCCGGAAGAATGGGGGGCAACGCTTCTGGCATATTCAAGCAAAAAGGGCTCGGGAATAGGGTTAAGGATTGTTGCAATATTAAAGGGCTTTAAACTTAGCCAGCACGGGCTGTTCATCAGGAAAACTGGAAAAAGAATTGCCGGAAGAACAGAAAGGGAAATCTATTCGGCGCTTGGAAGGCCGTATAAAAGTCCTGAAAAAAGATAAAGAAAAGATTTAAATATACTTGGGTATACTACAATATACTATGGAAACAACAATAAAGATTTCAAATAATGTTAAAAATATCCTTAATAAAATGAAAATTTATGAACGGGAAACCTACAATGATGTTATAGAGGTTCTTATAGAGGATAATCTTGAACTGAATGAGAAAACCAAGCGGGAATTAAGGGAAAGACAAAAAAGTCCAAAGCTTGTTTCCCATGAAGAAGTCAAAAAAAGACTTGGGTTATAATGTTTGAAATAAAATGGGATGAAAGAGCTTTAAATGAATTATATAAATTAGAAAATCAAATCTCTTCTAGAATTTATAAGAAAGTTGAGGAACTAAAGGGAGGTTTTCAATCAAAAGATATCAAGCAGATTAAAGGAGGCGACAAATTAAGATTGAGGATTGGTGATTATAGGGTTCTCTTTTCTTTGGAAAATAATCTAATAATAATTTGGAAGGCTGGGCACAGGAAGAATATTTATAAAAATTTAAAGTGATAATAAAGATAAAGGCAAAGCCGAATTCAGAGAGGCAAGAGATTGTCAAGAGTGGTGAATCTTATACTGCTTATCTAAAGTCATCTCCTGAAGACGGAAAGGCAAACGCAGAACTGCTGAAATTGCTGAAGAAATATTTTGGCAAACAGGCAAAAATAAAATCAGGATTTACTTCAAGAAACAAAATAGTTGAAATAATTGAAAAATGAAAGCATTGTCATTAAAGCAACCATTTGCAGAACTTGTTGTTTCAGGAAGAAAAACCATAGAGCTTAGGAAATGGAACACTAAATTCAGGGGAAAATTTCTGATTCACAGCTCAAAGACACCTGACAAAAAAGGCATGGAAAAGTTTGGATTTGGAGAATTGCCAAACGGGTTTATTGTTGGGGAGGCAAATCTTGCCAATGTAAAGGAATACAAAAGCAAGGAGGAATTTGATAATGACAAAAGCCAGCACCTGGCTAATGATGCATATGGTAAATATGGCTTTATATTGGAAGATGCGAAAAGAATAAAACCTATTCCTGCCAAGGGTATGCTGGGCTTTTGGGATTATAATAGCGTTAAAAAAGTAAAATGAAATACGAATATGCGCCGGACTTGCAGGCAAGGACAGCAGATATAGCAGCTGTGCTTTTTCCGCATGTTGACATGACAAGGACTAAGTGCTTCAGAAGCTATGGAAGCTCTTCTGACGGAACAATAGCAAGATGTCATGCTCTTGGAAAGCTTCTTCAGGAAGCCATAGGAATACGGGCTGTATATGCGCTTGAGTTTATTTCTGAAAGATTTGACAAGATTGACAGGGAAGAACAGACAAAGATAATAATTCATGAGCTGATGCACATACCAAAGACATTCGGCGGCGGATTCAGGCACCATGATTTTGTATGCGAGAAGAATATCAATCTCAATTACAGGGCATATAAGGCCAAAAAAATGGAAGCCTTTGGCAGCACGCCTGAAAAAATCATAAAAAAAGAGGAAACAAATAACAATGAAAAAAAGCTCAGGGATTGGTTTGGCATATAAAGGAAAAAAAATAATCATTAATGCCAGAAAATGCAGCCCTATTATGGAAGCTGTTGGTCTGATGTTCTCCAGGAGGGAGAAGGCCGAAGCTCTTCTTTTTGATTTTTCAGGACGGGGAGAGTATATGCTTCATTCTTTTTTTGTTTTTTTCCCTTTTCTTGCAGTCTGGCTCGACGGGAAAAACAGAATTTCTGAAATAATGGTTGTAATGCCGTTCAGCTTCGGGATAAAACCAAAAAAAAGATTTTCAAAAATTGTTGAAATTCCGATAAACCGACGCTATAAAGAAATAATCAAAAAACTCGTCGGAAAGAGAAAAGTTTAAATAGGTTTTGTGATTTAGTCTGATATAATATTAAAAAGGAGGATGCAAGATGGGAAAAATAGTTGTTAAACAGGTGATTAAGAGAAAGCCTGGACATCTTTATTATGTTGACGGAAAGGGAAACGTCTGCGAAGCAAAGATGGCTAGAGGCGGAAAGAAAAAGAAGAAAAAGTAAGTATCTTCTTTAATTTTTTTATTTTTTATTTGGTTAATTTTTTTATTTTTTGGATGTATTTTTTAGGGCATTATTTTTAAATGCTGGTTGGTTATGCCTTTAATGGTAATTGTCCTCGGTGTTGAAAGCACAGCGCACACTTTTGGAATAGGCATTGTAAAGAACGGCAAAATCCTTGCCAATGCCCGGGCAGCTTATACGACGGAAAAAGGGGGAATAATTCCAATTGAATCTGCAAGGCATCATGAAAAGGAAAGCGCACGGGTTTACAATGAGGCTTTGGAAAAATCGGGAATAAATGAAAAAGATATTGAAGCAATAGCATTTTCACAGGGGCCAGGGCTTGCCCCTTGCCTTCTTGTCGGAATGATTTTTGCGAGGGAGCTTTCAAAAAAACTTAAAATTCCACTGATTCCTGTCAACCACTGCATAGCGCATTTGGAAATTGGAAGAATAACAGGCGCAAAAGATCCTGTGATGCTTTATGCCTCCGGAGCAAACACACAGATTATCGCATATTCCTCGGGAAAATACAGGGTTTTCGGCGAGACCCTTGATACAGGCATTGGAAATTTTATAGACACTTTTGCCAGATATGCAGGGCTTGGCTTTCCAGGAGGTCCTAAAATACAGGAACTTGCAGAAAAGGGAAAAAGCCTTTTGGACATTCCTTACAGGGTAAAAGGAATGGATGTTGCATTTTCAGGATTGCTTACTAATCTGAGGCAGAAGCTTGAATCTGGAAAATATTCTCTTGCAGATTTGGCATATTCCCTTCAGGAAATTGCATTTGCAATGCTTGTTGAGGTATCAGAACGTGCTCTTGCCCACACTGGGAAAAAAGAGCTTTTGCTTGGAGGAGGAGTTGCGTGCAACAAAAGGCTGCAGGAAATGTGCCGGATAATGTGCAGGGAACGGGGAGCAAAGCTTTTCGTTCCTGAAAACCTGCTTCTCGTGGATAACGGAGCAATGATTGCATTCCTCGGAGAGCGAATGTTCAGTAAGGGAATAAAAAT
>CAYVSB010000058.1:0-3928 GCA_964452855.1 Candidatus Woesearchaeota archaeon | reverse complement strand
AATGGCAGAGGGCTAACCTGCCGACCTGGTCTACGAAAATAGTGATAATCAGAAGTTTAAAAGGCTTGTGAATCGGCTTTTTTATAAGAGAACACGAAGTAACTATAATTGTTGTTAAAATCCCATCAAGTGCAATATTTTTAGAATTGTCAAGAATCGATCAAAAATTGAACTGGATACTATGTGGACTTTCAAAGAGAGTGTAATTTTATTTTTTGGGGAATCACTGAAAGTAGCTGTTAAGGTATTTATTCCTTCTTGATAAGGAAAATAATAAAATGGATAACCCGCAGACATCCGGGTATTCCATGTGTTTGTTGCAGAGTCATAATTCCAGCCATTGGCAGTGCCATAACTAATCCCGTTTAGGGAGATGTTTGTTATCTTTGTTGCTTTTGAATCAAGACCAGAGATACTTATTTTTAATTCTTCCAGGCTATCTGTTTTATTGGCATAACCTGCATCATAAACACCATCAACAGCTTCCAATGTGTGAGGACCTGTCTGGGCAGTTGTATATGTAAGGGTACCTGCAACAGGAGCTGCGTTCACAAAAAAGACAGATATTGATGCAAAAAATATCAAGGACAATATGTTAAAATATAATTTTGAAGAAATTCTTTCTACCATAAATTGTTTATAACCTAATTCTTTATAAACATTTTCCAAAATCAATCAGCCTAGCCGTTTGTTATTGTAAAATTACGAGTCGTCTTCTATGCCTTTTATCAGCTTTTTCATTTCTTTTGTGATATGGGACATCACTTCTGACTCGGGAGCTTTTGGATTTCTTTCCTTGTAGGATATTGCCGCTGCAGCGCCTGCAATGAAAACCCTCTTTAATACTTCCTCTTCTGCCATGAAGAAAATTATCAGATGAGGTTTAAAAGCATTTTCGTGAAGAAAAGCAATGGTTTTTTTGAAACTAAGAAAACTATAAAAGGTAATTTGGATTGGATTAGATATGCACTTTGCCTTTTACAGCATTGAAATCACAATAGTCACAGCGGCAATATTCCTTTTTGGCTGCTATTTTTTGTTCAAGATCATCTCTGAAATAGATAAAAAATTCAAGGGCAGCATTCTTTTCCTTTTGTTTGCATTCATTTCAAATATGGCCGTTAGCATTTTGCACTCCGGGTTTTTTATGAACCTTGATCCTGAAAATCTATTATTGCTTGGCATCCCTCTCTTGCACTTGACCACAGCTGTTCTCCTTTTAATAGGGGTAAGAAGATTCTTTGTGGCTTTGGAAAGTTCTAAATAAAAGTTAAAACTTCTTCCATAAAACAAGCCCATGCTGGTTGTCCCATAGGAAGATTGTCCCTCCTGAATTGCTCAAGTCCAAATTAAATTCAGCAGCGGCATTTCTGTTTAATGTCTGGTTAAAAATTATCTTTTCCCTTCCTTCGTTTTTTATTGTCCAGTTTGTAATGTCGCATGAAAATTGGCAGTTATTGATTATTATGTTGGTGTTAATGCTGATGCAACTTTTGCATAAGTTGTCAGAAGACTCACATAAATTAATTCTATTGTCCAGGCAGATTTCCCATGCCTTTACCAAATCATTTCCATAAACTTCCTGACCTGAATAAAAATAATAATTTGCAAACCCTTTCTCAATCATTTTTGCATTCACATTTTCATCATTAAGAAAAACATATGCAAGAGTCCTGTTGTATTTGTCACGCTTCTCCTTCCCAAATTCCAGTTCAACAGATTTATTCAGCAAAATTCCTGAAAGATATTCCTTTGCCTCTTTGTAAAGCCATTCCCCTCTTTCAGGAGTGTTAATTCCAAGAAGTCTTATATTTATTCCTTCAGAAGTTTCTATTGTATCCCCGTCTATTATCCTGCTTACAACAGCAGTTTCCCTTTCATGGACAAGATTGCTGAGCCATGAATCAATGGTTGAATAATTAAGGCTGAAAATCATTAATAACAATAAAACGATTATCAGCTTGTCTATTTGTTTAACTTTCATTTAAAGTCTTACATAATCCAATGTTAAAAATGCGGGTGGAAGGGATCGAACCTTCGCAGGCACTAAGCCACAGCCTCTTAAGGGCTGTCCGATTGACCGCTCCGGCACACCCGCATATACCTTTTAAGAATTAAGACTATTTAAAAAATTACCTCAAAGTTCGGTCAACAGCTTTTTCGCTTCTCTCAAAAGCCTGTGGAGGGAATTGCACCCCCGACCTATTGCTTACGAAGCAATCGCTCTGCTGGCTGAGCTACACAGGCACTTGTCAGGTAAATGGGCAAGATTTATTAATATTCCCTCTCTTTTATCCTTCATGATAAAAGAGGTTGTAAGCCTGCTGAAAAAATCCTTGGACTCACTTAAGATTGATATGAAAAAGGAGCAGATTGAAAAGATTGTTGAGATTCCTCCTTCTGTTGAAATGGGAGATTTTGCATTTCCTTGCTTTTTTCTTTCTGAAAAGCTGAAGATGAATCCTCATGATGCTGCTCTTGAAGTAAGGGGCAGAATAGGGAACTATTCACCAACTGATTTTGAGGACATTCAGGTTAATGGTCCATATGTCAATTTCATGGTAAACAAGAAAAGCCTGGCAAGGCAGGTTGTTTGGGATGTTATAACCAAAAAAAAGAACTATGGAAAGTCAGAGATAGGAAAGGGAAAAAGGACAATGGTTGAGTTTCCAAGTCCCAATACAAACAAGCCGCTTCATCTTGGCCATCTCAGGAACATGTCCATAGGTGAAAGCATATCAAGGATTCTTGAATTCAATGGTGACAAAATCATAAGGGCAAACCTGAACAATGACCGCGGTATCCATATATGCAAATCAATGCTTGCCTATAGCAAATGGGGACGAGAGAAAACTCCTCATGACAAAAAAATAAAGCCCGATCATTTCGTCGGCGATTTTTATGTTATGTTTGAAAAGAAAAAAACAAAAAAGCTTGAGGCAGAGGCTCTTGAAATGATTAACAAATGGGAAAGCAGCGATAAGCCAACCCTTATGCTATGGAAGCTGATGAATACCTGGGCTTTGAGCGGCTTTGCAGAAACTTACAAGAAATTCGGAATAAAGCATGATGTAACTTATTTTGAAAGCAAAATATACAAGAGGGGAAAGGAAATTATCTCAGATGGAATAAAACAGGGGCTTTTTGTCCAGAAGAAAGACGGCGAAACAAAAATTGATTTGCAAAAGGAAGGTCTTGGCGAAAAGATTTTGCTGAGAAAGGACGGAACATCTCTTTACATTGTGCAGGATATCGCGCTTGCCAAGATAAAGTTTGAGGATTACAAGCTGGACAGATCATTTTACATAGTTGGCAATGAGCAGGAATATCACTTCAATGTCTTGTTTTCAATACTTGAAAAATTAGGATTGGGAAGCAAAAAAAACAAGGAGATGAGACATATTTCTTACGGGATGGTTGACTTGCCATCGGGAAAAATGAAATCCCGAGAGGGAACAGTCGTTGATGCTGATGATTTGATTGAGGAAGTAAGGTTAATGGCAGAGAAGGAGCTCAAGACAAGGGAAAAGCTGTCAAAGCCTGAGATTAAAAAAAGAAGCCTGGCAATTGCGCTTGCCGCGATAAAATACTTCCTTTTGAAACAGGACATAAAAAAGAACATTCTATTTAACCCAAAGGAATCTGTATCATTTGATGGGAATACAGGGTCTTATCTTCTTTACAGTTATGCCAGGGCAAGCTCAATAATGAGAAAAGCTCCTCCTGTGCAAAAGAAGTTTGAGATTCTTGAATTGGAGCCCAAGGAGTTTGAGTTTGTGAAAAAACTTTCTGAGTTTCCTGCTGTAGTTTCTGCTTCTGCCGTATCTTTGAATCCTTCTCTGATGGCAAACTACTGCTATTCGCTTGCCCAGCTGTTCAACGAATTCTACCATGAATGCAAGGTCATAGGTTCTGAGCAAGAGGCTTT
>CAYVSB010000057.1:2806-4146 GCA_964452855.1 Candidatus Woesearchaeota archaeon | reverse complement strand
AACAGGGCTGCCGGGGCAAGGTTTGAGCTGAAAGTCAGGAACAGCCTTGAAAATAATGGATGGTATGCGGACAAATGGACAAACAATGTTGACTTGCAGGAAGGAAAGCTCATCAAGGCAAAAAGAAAATTCAACCCGTTCAGCAAGGTAATAATGATGAGCAGCGGCTTTCCTGATTTGATTTGCTTCAGAAAAATTGTGAGTGGGAACCAATACGAGGTAATAGGGGTTGAGGCAAAAGCAAACGGATGGCTTGACAAGGAAGAGAAAGAAAAATGCAAATGGCTTCTGGAAAATGAGGTTTTTTCACGAGTTCTTATAGCAAAAAAAGGTAAGAAAAGAGGGGAAATTGAATATGCTGATTTCAAAGAGAAATATTAAATCACAATAAATCTTATAACCAGGATAACTTTTTATATTTTATGCGGGCGGTTTTGTTATTAGCACTTTTATTATTGTCTACTTCAATAATTTCTGCCTCTTGCAATGATGGGCAGATTGACATAAATAGTGCAGCATTGGAAGAGTTGGATAAAATAGCACAAATAGGGCCTGCAAGAGCAGAAGAAATTATAACATTAAGACCATTTAGCTCTATAGATGATATGATAAGAATTACTGGAATAGCTGAAAAAACATTAGACCAAATAAAAGCTCAGGGCTTAGCATGCGTTGGAAATGAGAAAACCACCGACAAAAAAGCCTCAGACAGCAATTCAACAAAAAAGCCAATAGAGAATAATTTTTTGTTATCTCAGGATAGCAATTCAAACTATTCTGGGAGTTATCTAGGTGAGCCAGAAGTTATAATTCTTGGACAGATGATAACAGATGAAAAAAACAATTCAAAAGATATAAATACAGGAAAAAATTCTGAGTTTTTGAATAAGGACAAGACAGCCATGTACGGCTTTTTTGCTTTCAGCGTGCTCCTCGGGGTTTTGCTGATATTAAGAAACAGGAAAAAATACAAAAATGATATCTAAAAAGGATGAAAAGAAGCTGATTAATGCAGTGATGATTCTTGACATCATAGGCAGGCCTGCAGAGCATCTTGTCGCCACGCTCCAGCAAATGATGAATGATATAGACGCTGAAAAAGGCGTCTCCGTAATTGACAAAAAAATAAATGAACCGCTATTAATGAAGGACCAGACAGATTTTTACACCACTTTTGCGGAGGTTGAAGTTGAAGTTGAGGATATGCTTTACCTTGCAATTTTAATGTTCAAGTATATGCCTGCCCACATCGAAATTATTTCTCCGGAAGTTTTGCCAATGACCAACACAGGATGGAATGACATACTCAATGAGCTTACGAGAAGGCTTCATGCCTATGA
>CAYVSB010000057.1:0-2706 GCA_964452855.1 Candidatus Woesearchaeota archaeon | reverse complement strand
ACACAGGATGGAATGACATACTCAATGAGCTTACGAGAAGGCTTCATGCCTATGACGAGGTTGCAAGGATACTAGGGGTTGAAAAAGACATTCTTGAAAAAAAGCTCAGGGCAGCTTTGGGACAGAATAATGAAGAGGCTGAAAAGCCGAAAGAAAAGGAAACAAAGAAAAAATCCACAAAGAAAAAATAATCACTTTCCCTTTGCTATCTTGATGAGATTAACAGGCGTGCTTACTCTTCTGAATTTTTTTAGGAAAAACCATGAAAGGAAAATAATCACCAGTCCAAGAAGTCCCCATCCAAACCATTTTCCATATGAGGTGCTTTTCTGCCCTTCTGAAGAGCATGAATCAAGGCAACACAAATTGTCAAGGGCATAAACTGATTCTCCTGAGCAGGTTTGTGTGCCAGAGCATATTTCGCCTTCCAACTGCGAGCAGGTCTTCGTTTCTGTTGGAATTGACTCATTGCTCCCCTCTGGCGGAACATAGTCCTTCACGAAATTAAGGAAGACTGCTGCATACTCATACTCATACGACGAATCAGATTCATTAAGATATCTGGCTGTAATCTGGCCCTCAAGGGATTTTTCAGAGCTTTCTGATATGAAGACAAGGTCTATTCTCATGCTGGAGTTTTTTGATATTTTGTCAATGTTTTTAGCCGAGATATTTACATATTGGGAAAGCGGACCTGAAACATAAACCGAGATGTTTTCAATACTGTCATTTCCAAGATTCTCCAGGTAAAGAATTCTTGTGGTGTTTGAGTTTGTGGCAAGAGACACATTAAGGATTACTGAGCTGAATCTTAGGTTTCCTGTTCCAATGTCTTTTGTCGTGTTCTCAACAACCATATATACAGGGACTGAATAGAAAGTATTTTCACTTGAAAGATTTATTTTTTCAAGGGTTGGTTCTGTAATGTTCCTGTCAAGCTTAAGGGTAATGTTTTTGGATTCTCCTGGTGAAAGAGTTATATTTGACTCGGAATTTTCATCAGAACTACCTCCTCCAAACAAAGAATCAAAGAAATCCGAGCCAGAATCGGAAGCCTTGGAATTTATTTTTACAAGAACATCGCTATCCTTAAGACTTGTAAGCTTCAATGAAAAATCCTTGTCTGTCTCCAAAAAACCGGGAATAACATAAAAGTCAGCTGTGCTGTTTTCAATTGTGAAATTTTTTACTATGTCCTCGTCAATTATTGTATTTACCTGATAATATCTCACATCCTTTATCTTAAGAGAATAATTCCCTGCAGATTTGCCAGTGAGGACAGCATAGGCATAGTAGTCATTTTTTATTTTTGAAACATGAAACTCGGCAGGGGAGGGAATATGCCAGTCCTTGTAAAGGAAAATGTTGTTTGCTGAGGGTATGTCAATAAAATTTCCTGTTATTTTTGCTATAAGGGTTTCACCTGAGGAATAATTTTCATTCATCTCAATCTGGACAGCTGAAATTAATGGGACAAAAATAAGGAAAAGAAACAATGCTAATGCAAAAACAGCTCTCTTAAAATTATTGAACCCATCCATAATCAATCAAGAAGAAAAGCGTTTAAATATTTTTATTAATTACTCGGAATGGTCACTTGCTCATGTCCCTGAGCTTTTTCAGAACATCGTCAAGCTCTCCGCTGCTTCTTCTCGCTGGAGCAGGGCCCGTATGCCTTGCAGGAAGAATTCTTCTCGGAATCATCGGCATGTGCATAAACTGGCTTCCTCCCGGATGCGATGGAGGAGACCTTGGCTTGAAGCCTGACTTTATCCTGAACCAAAATTCTCTGAGCTTTTCCCTGAATATTATTCCAAGGGCAAGAATCACAACAAAGGCAAGAAGCACCCATATCCACCATAAGCTTGATGAGGAACTTTTTGTTTTGACGCAGCAGTTCTGTGATGAAAAGTCGCAACCAAGCGTTGAGTCTGATGTTTCTCCGCTTTCACAATTTACAGACCTGCATGTTCCTCCTCCAATTTCGCATGCATTTTGTTCATCGCCTGAACTGCCTCCATTATCAGGAGCAATGCAACTTCCTCCAAGGCAGCATGTTCCTATACCTGAATCAGAACTGGAAATTGAGGTTCCGCCTGCGCAGGTTTGACCTGTGCTACAGATTATTCCGCCCTTTTCGGCACATGTGAATGTCTGTGGAGGAGAATCACAGCACCTCAAAAGTCCTGAAGCGCACTGGTAATTATCAAGCGTTTTTCCACCTGCATTGCTGCATCCTATTGACGACATGCAAAAGAATCCGTTTGACTCGCAGTCAGGCTTGCTTGTTCCTGTTCCGGAAGAAGAAGCTGCCCTTGGCGCAATGCTATAAAGAATAAATCCAGTGTCCTTTACGCTTCCCTGCCAACATCCTTGGCTGTCCTGAGAATCCATAAGCCAGTCTATTGAGCTTGTCTTTTGGATATCATTTGCAGGCTGAAGCGCAAGCAATGCAAGGGCAGTGTCATAAAACCTTTCCCCTGACTCTTCCCAATATTTGCTGCTTTTCTGCTTTACGAGAAGGTCTGCCTTGTATGAATCTCCTGCAAGGATGTAAAGGAATGCCTCTGGAAGATATCTTGAGTTGCTTTCAGCCATTGTTATGATATAGGGGAGATAAGAGGAAACGTCATAATCCTTTGACTTGAGCAAAAGGGCTGCCCATAATGTTCCCTCATAGCTGCAGGAATTCAAATCTGAAAAACA
>CAYVSB010000056.1:1729-4217 GCA_964452855.1 Candidatus Woesearchaeota archaeon | reverse complement strand
ATTCTCCCTTTACTTCGTAATGAGGGTCATTTCTGTATTTTTCAGCCTCAAACTTGTCCACTTTGAATTTTTCCTTTGTTTTTTTGTTAATAACGGCAACATCAACAAAGCTCTGGACATGTCCTGACGCTTCCCATACCTTTGGGTTTGTGATTATGGCTCCGTCCATCCCGACAATGTCTTCTCTTTGATAAACATGAAACTTCCACCATGAATCCTTGAGATTTTTTTCCATCTCTGTTCCAAAAACCCCAAAGTCCCAGAATCCTGAAAGCCCGCCGTAAATTTCCCCTGAAGGATAAACAAATCCCTTTCTCCTGCAAAATGCAGCCATGTCCTCTACATTTATTTCTGTGCTTTCTTTTTCCTGCTCATTGATTGCTGTTTTTTCCTCAGCTATTTTACCTTTCTTCATGTTTTTGGTCACATTGTCTTTTTTTCCCATTATTTCCTTTGCCTTTTTTTCGGCATCTTTTTTGTTTTTTCCAAGATATGCAATGGTTTTCGCCTTTACTTTTCCGTCAACCCTATTTGTCTGATTAAGATAATAATATTCCTTGTCATGAATCTTTTTCTTTATTATGAAGGACATTATGTAGGCACTACAAGATAATATTTAAATGTTATGAGTAAGTTTGGAAAATAATTGCATTAAGCTTAGGCTTGCTTAATTTCAGATTTCTGTTTGCGGAAAATTTTAAATCTTCTCGCAAAGAAGAATACAGCAACTGCCAAGATTATTATTCCTGCTCCAATTGCCACACTTCCTGTTGTTCCTATATCTCCCAATACAAGGAATCCAGTTGGGCTTCCAAGGGTGATAGGCTCCCTGACTGAATAGGAGTCTTCCTTTGAATTGTAATTCACAGACAATGTTAAGGTTCCATTGAGTGATTCATTTATAGGAATATTTGCGCTAAGCTTCCTTGTGGAGTTTGCTGGAAGCGAGTAATTCTCCGAAAGATTTGCGACTTGCTTGTTTGAAACATCAAGGATAAGGAAGTTGAATGTTATGTTCTGCGCTTCTCCTGCCAAATCCTTGAGTGAGTATCTTACTCTTACATTATCATCCCTTGTCCTTGCCACATCAGTAATGTTGAACTCAAGATTTTTCTTGACAATGTTTACTGCAAAGCTTGACTCTTTTAATATCTCTGCGCAATTTGCAGAAAGTTTGAATTCATAAAGTCCCAATGTTGAATTTGCTGGAACATCAAGTTTAAACGCGAAGCTTTCCTGACTTCCAGCGTTTATGTTTTTGCTGGCAGAAGATACATTCAGCCAGGATACAAAGTCTCCTGCTGCATTAAGCTCGCATGAACTAACAGCATTATCTCCATTGTTAACAACAATAAGATTGTAATTGTAAGAATCAGAAGGATTAAGCTTGATTGTTTCAATGCTCTGCAGGCTTATGCTTGTTATTTCCGCGGATTCGGAAGAAGTTGCGGCAGTCACTGGAACCTGGATAGTGCTTTCAGTTTCTTCTTCCTCTTCTTCATTTGTCTGAGATGAAAGAGATACTGAAAAGTCAGAACTATCAGAAGCAAATCCAGAAGTGCCGTTGGAATAAATATTAAGGATATAACTGCCTTGCCCTGTTCCAAGATCAAAAGAAGTGCTGTTGCATCCTTGGATAGTTGTATTGTCAGTAATTAGGGCATTGTCAGAGGCATCATGGATATTATACCAGCAAGAAAGGCCAGTTCCCGCAATAGTGAAGTTAAGCGAAATTCCAGTTTGGGAAGTTTTTGTTCCGCTTGGCTGGGACAATGAAACGCTTGTTGCGACAGTGGGTGAAGAGATTATAGGAGAATAGTCAATATTCACGCTTGCCAAGTTTGAATCATTGGATGAGAAGGAAACTTTATACTGGAAGTATTGACCAGTAAGATTGAGATTGTTTAAATCAGCGCTGGAAAAGCTTGAATTTGAGCAGCTTGCATCTGTGCAGTTTCGCACTTCAAAGGCAAGAGTTCCTGCCCCTGTCCAAGTAAGATTGTTCCATGCTGAATTGTTTTCCGCATCATATATCTGTGAGGTGTATGAGCCAAAAGTTTGATTTTCATTCAGGGCTATTGCGCTAAGATTTGAGTTGTAAGATACATTTTCAAATGTTGCTCCTGAAACATTGAATGATGAAAAATCATTTTGAGAGAAAACAGCGAGGCCAGTTGTTTTAAAATTAAGGGTATATATTGAGAAAACCAGGATTGCAACAAACACTCCCAGCGATAAATAACCCATCACCTCTGCTTTTTCCATTTCTAATACATAATTTCCTTATTTAAAAACTTTTTCAAAATTGAAGGATTCCAAAAATTTCGGTTTTTGCCTTTTCGGCAATAAAAAATTTTTCTTCAACTATATTCTGTAATTTGTTATCCAAGGTATAATTTGGACTTTGGGGCAGAGATTAGGACAGAAAAAGTTCAAGCGGAGGGTGGGAATCGAACCCACGAAAATCTGCTCTGCAGGCAGACGCAGT
>CAYVSB010000056.1:1155-1661 GCA_964452855.1 Candidatus Woesearchaeota archaeon | reverse complement strand
CCGGACAGGATTTGAACCTGCGACCTGCTGCTTTCTTCTTTCCTTGGAAGGAAGAATGGGAGTTTCCCATCTCACTTAGAAGGCAGCCGCTCTATCCAGGCTGAGCTACCAGGGCTTACCAGCCAAATTAAACAAGAAAAAGTTCTATTTAAAATGTTTCTATAGCTATTCATTTAAACTCATTTATCCATTCATTATAATGTTCGAAAAGATTCCAAGGAGCTGGAAAATAAAGAATGGAAAGCTATGCAAGAACTTCAAATTCAAGGATTTTAAGAAAACGCTCAGCTTTGTCAACAAAGTCGGAGAGATTGCTGAGAAAGAAGACCATCATCCTGAAATTTATTTCACATGGGGCAAATGCAGGATTGAAATATTCACGCACTCGGAAAATGCGATAACAGAAAAGGACTTTGCACTTACGGAAAAGATAAATAGAATTAAATGATGATGTTGTTAATATCAAGAAAATCTACCGAGAATAATATGTGTTAAATAATAGAAAT
>CAYVSB010000056.1:0-1145 GCA_964452855.1 Candidatus Woesearchaeota archaeon | reverse complement strand
GATTGAGAAAGATAAATGCCAATGACAAGCTACAAAGCTTTGCAGGGATTTCAAATTTAAAGACTTTAAAGAAACCCTTAGTTTTGTAAACAAAGTCGGACAGCTTTCAGAGGAAGAGGGCCATCATCCTGAAATTTATTTCACATGGGGAAAATGTAGGATTGAAATATTCACGCATTCAGAAAATGCGCTGACTCAAAAGGATTTTAGTCTTGCTGAAAAGATTAATAGACTTAAATAATTAATCAGGTAATGATAAGACGCATGGGGATAGTGAGAGATAATTAATTAGATAACTGCATATTCTAACGTTCATTTTACATTAATAGTCTTTTTAAAATTAAATTCAAACTTCAACCGAATCCAAATCATTTGGAAGAATGGTGTTTTTGAAGTGCTTTTTTGCCTGGCCAAGAAGTATATGACTATCTTTCTCATATCTCTCACTTATGTGAACCAGGCAAAGCTTTTTCACCTTGGCTTTTTTTGCTATACTTCCTGCCTGCGAGGAAGTCAAATGCATATATTCCTCTGCTTTTTTAGCCAATTCCTCGCCAAATCCTGATTCGCAGACAAGCAAGTCCGCTTTCTCAACAAAGGGGGCAATTCTGTTATTAAATGACGTGTCCAAAACAAAAGATACTTTCTTCCCGGCTTCTGTAAATGCAAGGTTTTTTGCAAGGTATTTTTTGTTGTTGTAAGTCATATATCCTTTTTTCTTCAGGTCTGACAAATGCACCCCTTCCTTTATCTTTAATTTTCTTAGTTTTTTCTTGTCTATTCTCATTCTTCCCTTCAAAACAAAGGAATACGCGTTGCATAGTGGTCCGTGCGTCATTCTTTCTGCCTCAAGGTAAAAATCAGTCGTTTCAAAAAATTTTCCCTGAACTTCCTTCACTTCAATTTCATATTCAGTGGTACTTCCAAAAGCTCCAAAGATTCCTTCTATTGTTTTTTTTATTCCTTTTGGCCCGTAAATCACAAGCTTTTTTTTGTAGCCTGACATTGCCAGCGTCCTGAAAAGTCCCGGAAGCCCGAAGGTATGGTCGCCATGTCTGTGAGTGAGAAGTATCCTTGTAATCTTGTTCGCACTCAAACCTGCTTTCCTGAACTGAATCTGCGTTCCCTCACCGCAGTCAACCAGT
>CAYVSB010000055.1:0-4282 GCA_964452855.1 Candidatus Woesearchaeota archaeon | reverse complement strand
AAGATTATTAAATATAAAATTTATACTAAAAAAATGGTGGATAGGATATTGGATTACCCTCAAACTGCAAGAGATTTATCCTCATTATTTAAGCAGCCTTATTCAAGAGAACTTGAAGAAAAAGCAATGAAAATACTAGAAAAAATGAATCCAAAAGAGCTTGCAATTTACATGGCTGACAATCCTGAATGCGAAAGGGGATTGCTTCTGGCAGATAATTACATAAGAAAGCAAGATGCAAAATACAAGGAAGGCTTCCAAAAATACCTGAGATATCCAGACCTTTTGGATTTTTCAGATGAAGTTGAAGAAACCCTCATTCCTCTTTGATTTTATTTCATTCAATAAAGCTTAAAAACGCCGTGGCAATTACAAAATCATGAAATTGGAAAATATTACAATCAGAAGCGTGCCTGCAAACGGAGTTTACGAATTCCTGAAGACAATTGAACAGCTTCCAGACAATGTTATTTCCGGCAGTTATTTTTGCATTTATGCATACAAAGCAGGTGATGAAACCCACCTTGCCTTTTCTTTTGATGAGGAAAAGAACAGGGAAACAGCTCAGTTTAATATTCCTTCAGAATCAAAGAATGAACAAAAAGGCAGATATTGGAGGACATTTGACTACAAAGACATACGCTATGATATTCATTTGGACATAGAGCCTGATGGTCTCTGAACTAAGATTAATTTTCATCGTTTAATAAAATCCTGATTTTTTCTGAAAAACGTGAAAAACGTGAAAAACCCCCGAAAATTTGGTTTCTCCTTGGAAAATAGAAACATTTTTAAACCAAATTTTGATTTCTTTTATTATTAGCAAGTTGTTAAATGATATTATGCAATTTGCTAAATTTCCAGCTAAACAGCTGCTTTCCCCTTAATCCCAAAATGCACATACTACAGCCCAAACACATCAAGCTAAACGCAAAGGAAAGCAAGGAGTTGCTGGAAGGGCTTAATGTTTCCAAATCACAGATTCCAAAGATTTCTTCAACAGATGCTGCGCTTCCCGAGGGATGCGAGACAGGCGACATGATTAAGATAGAAAGAAAAGAGGGGGAGAATACCTATGTTTACTATAGGGTCGTTGTCTAAAATGGAAAAAAGCAACAAGCACCTTGTGATGAAGAAATACCTTGAAAGCCACTCGCTTGTGGAATCAAACGTAATTTCATTCAATAATTTTGTTGAGAAAAGGATGCAGGAGATTGTTGACGAAATAGCCGACACAATAACAAACGAGGAATTTGAAATCAAGCTTGGCAAGATAAATGTAGGCCAGCCGAAGATTGTTGAGGCAGATGGAAGTTCTTCCCTTATAACACCGACAGAGGCAAGACTGAGAAGCCTTACTTATGCTGCACCGGTCTTCCTTGAAATAACTGTCAAGAAGGATGACCAGGTTGATTCTGAGACTGTTGAGATAGGAAAGATTCCCATAATGGTAAAGAGCAAGATGTGCAACACCCACGGCATGAATAAGGAGGAGCTGATAAGCAATTATAATGATCCTCTTGACCCGGGAGGGTATTTCATAATAAAAGGAAATGAGAGAGTAATGACAATGGCTGAAGACCTGGCTGAAAACCAGTCTTTTGTTGAGACAGACGCAAGAAAGAATCTTGTTCTGAAAATGTTTTCATTAAAGGGAACGTACAGGATTCCTGTAACCATACATGAAAACAAAGAGGGAATCTTTGAATTGTCCTTCAGCAGATTCAAGGACCTTCCGGCAATCGTAATTCTGAAGGCATTGGGGCTTACAAAGGAATCTGACATAGCAAAATACATTGGAAAAGAGACAGACAGCGTCATTGTCAACCTTTACGAGTTTGTGAATATTGCCACAAAGGAAGACGCGATGATTTACATAGCAGAAAAGACAAACCTGCAGGGAACAAAAAAGGAAATTCTTGACAGGGTGAAGCAGAGGATAGATTCTTATCTTTTCCCACACATAGGCCAGAAAAAAGAAGACAGGATGAAAAAGGCAGTCACTCTGTGCAAACTGATAAAGCAATTCCTGACAGCAAAGGAAAATCCAGAGCTGAGAACAGACAAGGACCATTATGCAAACAAAAGGGTAAGGCTTTCAGGAGACCTTCTTGCAACATTATTCCGAGTAAATCTTGGAATACTCATCAGGGACATACAGTATTCTCTTCAAAAATCATCCAAGAGAAAAAAATTCTTCTCAATAAAAATAATCGCAAAGTCAACGCTATTTTCTCACAGAATTGAATCGGCAATTGCAACAGGAAGCTGGACAGGAGAAAGAAGCGGAATAACCCAGAACATGGACAAGACAAACTATCTTGCGATAATCTCTCAGCTGCAAAGAGTTTCCAGCATGCTGCCAAGCGACCAGGAAAATTTCATGGCAAGAATTCTTCATCCAACTCACTATGGAAGATTCTGCCCAATAGAAACGCCAGAGGGAACAGAAATAGGACTAAGAAAAAATCTTTCAATCATGAGCAGAGTGTCAACAAGAATAAACATTGACGAGGACAATTTCATGAAGCAGCTTGAGGAGATTGGTCTTGACAAAGAGGGAATTGAGGGAAGAGAGGTTTTCTTCAACGGAATATTCATCGGAGGAGTAAAGGACCATAAAGAATTTGTGAGAAGGCTAAGGGAAACCAAGAGGGAGGGAAAACTTCATTACCAGCTCAACATAAAGAATGATGAAAGCTTCCAGAATATTCTCATATCAACAGAGGCCGGAAGGGTTCTGAGACCTTTGATAATAGTTGAGAACGGGGTTTCCAGGCTGAAGAACGAGCATCTTGTCCAGCTTGAGCAGGGAGAAATGAAGTGGGATGAATTAATCAGCAAGGGAATAATAGAATATCTTGACGCAGGAGAAGAGGAGAACAGCCTTGTTGCACTCTCTGAAGAAGAAGTTTCTCATGAGCATACACATCTTGAAATCGACTCCACTGACTTGTTCGGTGTCGTCACCAGCCTTGTTCCATACGGAAACCATGACCAGAGCTCCAGACTTAACCGTGGTTCCAAGACGCAGAAGCAGGCGCTTGGACTTTACGCTGCAAATTATCTTTCAAGGATAGACACAGATGTAAGCATTCTCCAGTATCCGCAGAAGCCGTTGGTAAGGAGCTTTGTATATGACACACTTAAGATATATCCTGCAGGGCAGAACCTTACTGTCGCAATAATGACCTATGAAGGATATAATATGGAGGACGCACTCGTATTCAACAAGGGTAGCCTTGACAGGGGTGTAGGAAGAAGCTTTTACTTCAGGCCTTATTCAACTGTTGAAATGAATTATGCTGGCGGATTAAAGGATGAGATTGCAATTCCTGAAAAAGACTCATCTGGATACAAGACAGAGGAATCATACAGGTTCCTTGAGCCTGACGGAATAATCTCGCCGGAGGCAGATGTTACCGAGGGAGATGTTCTTATCGGAAAAATGTCACCTCCAAAGTTCCTTTCAGAAGCAAGGGAAATTTCAGTAAGGGCAAAGAAAGAATCGAGCGTTGAGATGAGGCAGGAGGAGAAAGGCACGGTTGACACTGTTTTCATAGCAGAGGATTCAGAAGGAAATAAAATAGTTCATGTCAAGACAAGAGACCAGAGAATACCTGAGATCGGAGACAAATTTGCAACATCGCACGGACAAAAAGGAGTTATAGGGGCAATAATTCCTGAAGAGGATATTCCATTCACGTCAAGAGGAATAAGGCCTGATGTTATTTTCAATCCGCACGGACTTCCAAGCAGAATGACTGTCGGATACCTTCTTGAGTTGCTTGCCGGAAAAGTAGGGGCAATAAAAGGAGAGATTGTTGACGGAACTTCATTTTCTGGAGAAAGCAAGAAAAGCCTTGAGGCACAGCTCAGAGACATGGGATTCAGGTTTGACGGAAAAGAAACAATGTACAATGGAGTCAGCGGAAAGAAAATGGAAGTAAAGATTTTTGTCGGTAACCTTTATTATCTGAAATTGAAATACATGGTAAGCAACAAGATACACGGAAGAGCTGCCGGAAAGATTGCATTGCTTACAAGACAGCCTGTAGAGGGAAGGTCAAGAGGAGGAGCATTGAGGCTTGGGGAGATGGAGCAGCAGGCGCTTGTCGCGCACGGAGCATCTCTGCTTCTGAAGGAAAGATATGACTCTGACAAGGTTGTGCTTCATGTGTGCACCAAATGCGGGACACTTGCCATAGAGGATAACATAAGAAGCAGGATATCATGCCCAATCTGCAACTCAGAGGATGTTGAGCCTGTTGAGGTTTCATAT
>CAYVSB010000054.1:3856-4303 GCA_964452855.1 Candidatus Woesearchaeota archaeon | reverse complement strand
TGGAATAATTGTAATGATTCTTCCTGTTCTTTATCTTTATGCAAAAGCCATAGATGGCACAACGCTTCTGAAGACCATTGATTCAAAGAAACTTACAGAAGGAGACTGGCTGCATAAAAATGTGAAAGCCGGCAGAAAGACAATAATCGCAAGCTGGGGAGGGGTTACAAGAAGCGAGATAAATGAAATAAGGAAATTCCACAAGAAAGTTACAATAAAAGAAGGAGTTCCTTTCACTCCGGTCTTCCTTGTCACAATCCTTATTTTTGCATGGCTTTACTTTTCAGGAACAAGCCTATGGAATTCTTTGGGGTAACCAGATATTTTTGGGACTTTTTGCCTCTTGTTTCTTTTTGACAGAAGATTTCTTTTTAGCAGTCGGCTTCACAATTTTTTCTTTATTTTTACCTTGAGTGAGGAGCTTTTCAACTTCCTCAAGCTCGTCTT
>CAYVSB010000054.1:0-3846 GCA_964452855.1 Candidatus Woesearchaeota archaeon | reverse complement strand
CTTTTTTAGCAGGAAGCCTTTTTGATTCAGAAGTTTCATTTGCGTAAACAGGAAGAAGGTTTATCACCTCATGCCCGAAAAGATTGGTCATGTAAGTCTCAACTCTTTTTGGTTTTAGAGCAGAGGAAAGCCTTTTTTCCAATACTTTTGCAAGCTTCTTTGCTTCTTCTGGAATGGCTTTTTCTTTTCCAATATGAGCTTTTGGAATAATAAGAACATGACCTTTTGAAATGGGATTTATTTCAAGGACAGCCAATGCAGCAGAGTTTTCCCCGATTTTGTATGACGGAATCTCTCCAAATATAATTGAACAGAAAATGCATTCATTTCCCTTTTTTTGCCCTGCAACAAGGTTGTTTTCTGCAAGAAAAGTTTCAAGGTGCTCAGAGTCCATGGAATCAACCCGCGATTTTGCAAACTCTTTTTTGTCGGCAGGAAAGCTTTTCTCTATGTGTTCAAAAAGCTGCCTTTTTATCTCTGCAGCTTCTTCTTCAGATAGCATTTTACTAATAAAAAGAGAGGATTAATATAATTAACTGTTAAAATTCAGGGAAGCATCAGGCAAAATCAACATTAACCTTTGATTAAACCAATCCCAATTGTTCAAATCTTGCAATGTGATATTCTCAAGATCTTTGCATAAAAAAGTATCAAAGCAAGGCTTTCCATACCATTTTGAAACGCTTGCACGAGCAAGTTCGTTGTTGTAATTTTTAAAGAAAGTGAATATTTTAGGATTGTTAAAAGTGCAGGTATTATCTAAAATAAAATTTTCATTTTCTCTGAACAATGCTAAAACAGGATAAATTGAAGGGAAAAAGGAATCTCCTACTTTTTCTACAATCTCTTTCAGGAAGAGTTTTCTAAGAGTTTCTCCTTTTTGGAGATGACTTAAATATACACTTGCTGTTCCCTCTTTTGTGTTAATAACATTATTTCTATAATTTTCTTCATTGCCCATATCCCCTTTATATAACCTCCAGATATCGCTGAAATTTCGCGTATGCATATCCTCCAGCTGTTCTAAGGAATGCCCTGCTGGATAAGTTGCTGGTACTATTAATGTCGCACTTTTTTCAAAATTATCATCAAAAAATTCCTTATTCATCTTATTAATTACTCTACCCCTCCCTTTTTAAGAATTATTGCACTATTTTTCCAAGAGAATTTTTTGAAATCATGACCCGAAAGCCCTTCGCATGTCTGTAATCTGGACTGAATTTACATTCTTTATTTTTCTCATGTCAGCTTCCATGATTTCAAGCTCTTTTTCCTCAGGCCATGCAAAAAATGCGATGACTGCCTTGAGTCCGAATGCAACAGGCTCTTCTGAGAAAGTGCAGTTCTTGCCGCCTGCTTGTTCCACTAATTTTTTTATGTTTTTCTCCAATGCTTCCAAATCAGTTTCAGGGGAAGCAGGCATTATTCTCATCTTTATCGCCATTACAGCCATGGTGCTTCTTAATGAATTTTGTTTATAATCCTTTCCATTGGCCTTTGCCTTGGATTTACTTGAAGACTTTTTTATAACAATACTTATAAATCAGAGAATTTTTTTTCAGTGATGCAGGAAATAGCATATGATAAGCTCATAGAAAAAATTTCAAAGGTGTCAGGGCTGGAAAAAGAGGACATTGAAAGAAGGATTGAGGCAAAAAGAGCAAAGCTATCCGGACTGATAAGCAAAGAGGGAGCTGCTCAGGTTGTGGCTGCAGAACTTGGAGTTTCTTTTGATAATGAAAAGATGAAACTGGATGAAGTTGTTTCGGGAATGAGGAAGGTGAATGCCATTGCAAAGGTGATAAAAATTTCTCCTGTCAGGACTTTTGTAAAGAATGGAAAAGAAGGGAAAGTTGTGAACCTTACTGTGGCGGATGAAACATCAAACACAAAAGTGGTTCTTTGGGATACACACCACATAGAGTTAATAGAAAAAAAAGAGATAGGAGAAGGGCATGTGATAGAGATATTTAACGGCTCCACAAGAGGAAATGAGATACATCTTGGGGGTTTTTCTGACCTTAAACTCAGCAATGAAACCCTTGATAATGTCAGAACAGAAAAAGTTTTCAGGGAAAAAGAAATTTCAGAATTCAAGATATCTGACAACGCAAGAACAAGGGCATTCATAGTCCAGGCATTTGAGCCTAAGATATTCCTTGTTTGTCCTGAATGCAGCAAAAAAGTTTTGCCAGAGGGAGACCAATATGCATGCAATACACATGGAAAAATCCAGCCTTCCAAGAGGGCCTTGATGAATATTGTCCTTGATGACGGAACAGAGACAGTAAGAGCTGTATTATTCAATGATTCATTGAAGCTGCTTGGAATAGAAAATCTGGACAATATGGATGAGCTTTCAATGCAGAAGGAAAAGCTGATGGGAAAAGAGATGCTTTTTTCAGGAGATGTAAGAATAAACCAGTTTTTCAACAACCCTGAGTTTGTGGTTGAGAGAGTGGACGAGATGGACTTTGATGAGCTTCTTAAAAAAATGGAGGCTTGAACTCTTATGGCTGACCTGATAATAATAATATTCCTAATTGTTCTTTTGATTGGAGTTGCAGTTGCCTATTATATAGGATACAAGAACGGTGCTTTCAGAAGAGACAGATTCTGGGAAACAGAGATGCCTTTGCATAGGAAAGATGCAATTGAAAAATCAAGGGCTGTTCTTGGAGGCCAGTTTTCAGAGCAGATTTCCCCCTTCATGCCTGGTTTTAAGTATTCCCCCACAGAATGCAGGTTTGTAGGAAAACCTGTTGACTTTATTGTCTTCCAGGGGATGGATGGCAAGAACATCAATGAAGTTGTGTTTCTTGAGGTGAAAAGCGGCAAATCCAGTCTTTCTTCATCTGAAAAGAAACTTAAAGACACCATAGAAAAGAAAAGGGTTAGATGGGAAGAATATAGGGTTCCTGATGAAGTTACGAGAAAAGGGGAATAACTCGCTCACTTCGTTCGCTTATTGCTAATATGAAAATCAATGCTACCTATGACATTTTTAAAGCATTCTAATAAATAAACAATTGAGATATCAAATAGAGTTTATTTGATAGTTTTGTGAGACATATGCCAACAGAGAAAATTGAGTTGTTTTAGATTAGTAATTTGCAATCTGGTTAGCATAAATTGATTGTAAAATGAGAAATCTATAATATATATCACAGAGGCAAAAAATCTTTATAAACAGGAGGATTATGGGTCTTTAATGGATAAGGAAACCAAGAAGATAAAGGATGCTGTTTCTGATGAGAAAAAAGAGTATAAGCTCACAGACCTTCCTGGAATAGGACCTGCTGTTTCTGCAAAACTTGAAGCTGCAGGAATTCTGGATTTAATGACTATTGCTGTAATGACTCCTGCAGAACTCAGTGATACAGCTGGAGTAAGCCCTGCTGTTGCAAGAAAGGCAATACAGGCATCAAGGTCAATGCTGGACTTGGGTTTCAGCGATGGAATGGAATATGCCGAGAAAAGAAAAAATACTCTTCACATAACAACAGGGAGTGCTAACCTTAATGCTCTCTTGGGAGGGCAGGGTGTGGAAAGCAGGTCAGTCACAGAGGCTTTTGGCGCTTATGGCTCTGGAAAAACACAGCTTGGACTTACCCTTGCAGTAAATGTCCAGCTTCCTGTTGATAAAGGCGGCGCAGAGGGAAAGTGTGTTTTCATTGATACAGAAGGAACATTCAGGCCTGCAAGAATAAGACAGATTGCAGAATCTCTTGGAGCAGACCCTGAAAAAGTTTTGAAGAACATTTTTGTTGCAAGAGCTTTCAACTCAGACCACCAGATGCTTTTGCTTGAGAAAGTTTCTGAAATGATAAAGAATGGGGAGCCTAT
>CAYVSB010000053.1:2987-4324 GCA_964452855.1 Candidatus Woesearchaeota archaeon | reverse complement strand
GTCCTCTTTTTTTATTTCTGCAAAGCTTTTTGTCTGAAGTTTTTACTCATGAGAAGAAGATTGCGGATATCCGAAGAAGCTTCTGTTGTGCCTTCTCCTGTAGAGGACAGCACCCACTCCCGCAAGGACAAGTATCACAAAAACCCATACAATAGGATTGCTTACAAAATCAATTATCATTCCGGTCTCCCTTATGTCAATGGCTTTTCCTGTAAGGAGAACGTTCTGGTTTCTTCCTGAAATTCCCTCTGCCATTACTTCAACATTATATTCTCCGTCAGGAGCGCTCAGAAGATATTTTGATGATTCGCCAACATCAAGGTTGACATCAATATTCAAAGGGCTTTCCCCCACTTTCACAAGAACAGTCTTGTTATAATGTACGTTCCCTGTGTTTGTCACTGTAAGAGTTGAGTTTATGATTTGGAAACTGATTTTTTCCAATTGCTTTATTGAAAATGCCTGTTCGCTTTCAAGTCCTTCCGAAGAGGCAAAAATCCTCCATTCAGAAGGCTGTTCTCCGTTGGGAATCTGAAGCTCAAGAAATTCATTTGTGCTTATGTTTTCTCTTTCAATGATTTTACCTGCAGAGTTCTTTATCTGCACTGGATGAAATTTGAACACCTGTCTGGTCATGAAGCACTGCCTTAACTCTCAGAGTTTCACCTGGAGAAACAGACTTGCTGTCAAAGAATATTTCAAGGCTTTTTGGAATCTGAGTCACAAGAACATTATAATTTGCATGACCTGTGTTTGTTGTATCTCCCTTTGAGTCCTTTTCGGAAACATTTATCCTTACAAGATGTTTCCCAGCTGTCAAATCCTCTGGAATTACCATTTTAAAAGAGAACTTCCCGTCTTTGACAGTATCTGAAGAACTAATACTCCCTGATCCATCCTCATTTATCATTTCAGCATCAGCAACACCTTCAGCCGTATTTCCGTTGTCCTTTGTTGCACTGCCGGAAATTTCCATCTCATTGCCCGGAGCAAATTCATTTTTTTCATTGGATAGAGTTACCGATATTTTATCAGACAGCTCAAAATTATCTGTGAATTTTATTTCATTCCCATAGGAATATTTTATCCTGCAGGTTCCAATTGAATCTCCGACGAAACTTTTTACAAGGGGAATTGAAGGCTTTCTAACAGCCTCGCTTCCTGCCTGAATTCCTATGAATTCCTTGTAGATTTCCGTTTCAATTCCGCTGCACAGAAGGTTTATCCTGAATGTTTCCCCTGTATCAGAGGCGCTTGTTATTTTTGCCTGAAGAGCAATGGAATCTCCAAGATTATATATGCTATCCGGGGACTGGCTTAGGATTATTTCAGCAGAT
>CAYVSB010000053.1:1895-2977 GCA_964452855.1 Candidatus Woesearchaeota archaeon | reverse complement strand
CAGATGCAAGACTTAGGGAAAAAATAAGCAAGGCAAATGCAAAGAATCCTGCCAGAAAAAATCCCTTTTTCATACTCTATCTAAAAAATGGCACTTATTTATAAATTTATGGAAAGTTTAAAAATACAGCAGCTTTCTCTCTGTAATGGTCGGAAGCAAAGAGGAAATGAAAGTAACTCCTTGGGAAGTTGAAGGGGAGATTGATTACAAAAGGCTGATAAAGGAATTCGGGATAAAGCCATTGGCTCTTGAAGGGCTTTCAAAAGAATTCAATGACAACACTCTTTTTAGACGAGGTATTGTTTTTGCCCACAGGGATTTTGGAACCATTGCCGGATGCATAAAAGACAAGAAGCCTTTTGTGATGATGACCGGGTTGATGCCAACAGGAAAATTCCATTTGGGACACATGCTTCTTGCACAGCAGATGATTTTTTACCAGAAACTTGGAGCAAGGCTTTACATTGCGGTTGCTGATTTAGAGGCCTATAATGCAAGAGGGCAAAGCATAGAGGAAAGCAGAAAGATAGCAATTGAAGAATATATCCTGAATTATATTGCCCTTGGTTTGAAACCTGAGAAGTGCGAAATTTACTTTCAAAGCGACAGATCTTCAGACGGAAAAAAAGCAGGGGCTTATTACAGACTGCAAAATTTGCTTGCCAGGCATCTTACTTTTAATGAATTCAAGGCTGTTTATGGAGAAATCACGCCAGGAAAAATGGTATCTGCTCTTTTGCAGGCTTCAGATATGCTGCATCCCCAGCTTCCTGAATTTGAAGGAAAAATTCCTGTTATTGTTCCTGTTGGCATAGATCAGGATCCGCATTTGAGGCTTGCAAGGGATGTTTCCCAAAGAATAAAACCTGCATTCGTGCAACTAAGTTCAACTTATCATGTTTTCATGCCTGGGCTTGGCAAGGGCAAAATGTCAAGCAGTGATGAAACATCATTCATTGCAATGACAGATTCTGCAAAAGAAGTTGAGAAAAAAACAGAAAGCCCAAGACAAGAAGATGTCAGGACTAGGATCCGGGAGCAGATGGAGTTTGTACCCAAGCAGAATATTATGCTGGCCAATG
>CAYVSB010000053.1:0-1885 GCA_964452855.1 Candidatus Woesearchaeota archaeon | reverse complement strand
ATTGAAGGTAAAAATATTCCGTGCCTGATTCCGCATGCCATAGACCAGGATCCTCATTTTAGGCTTACTAGAGACATACTTCCAAAGATAGGGCATTACAAACCTGCTTCAATACAATGCGTGTTCTTGCCTCCTTTGTCAGGAACGAATGGGAAAATGTCCTCTTCTGAAAATAGTTCTATTCTTACCACAGACTCCCCAAAAGAAGTTGAGAAGAAAATCAAGAAATACGCTTTTTCCGGTGGAAGGGATACAATTGAGGAGCACAGAAAAAGCGGAGGAAATCCTGATGTTGATATTTCATTCCAGTATTTGAAGATGTTCTTTGAACCAGATGATGCCAAATTGAAAAAAATTGAGCAGGATTATAAGAGTGGAAAGATGCTTACTTCCGAGCTGAAGGAATATCTCATAAAAAAGATAAATGTATTTCTTGCAGAACATCAGAAAAAGAGAGAGCAAGCCAGGAAACAGATTGATAAGTTTTTGAAGTGAAGAATTTATCAGGCTTTTTTCAAGAATTTGGCAGGAAGATCCCTGAATTTAAAGATGTCCCCTTCAGCTAAATCTGAAATGCTTTTCTTCCCTTTTGGGAATACTATCACTCCATGATCACTATTGGTCGCTTCCGCTTCTGTAACATCTGCTTTTATGCTGTCAGGAATATATCCCATAACATGATAATTGTTATCATTAAATTCCCCTACAAACATTGTTGTTTCTTCAACTGCTTCTGGAGGAAGGTTTACCCTTATTACGTACCCTGTCTTGCCTTTTAAGTTTGGATTCATATTCTGAGGCTGATTTACTCATTAATAAAAATTGTCGTTTTTCAAAGCATATTTTGAAATTAGCAGGAAGGAGATTTGATTAATTTTTTAAACTCGGTTTCCATTGCTTTTCCATGAAAATCCTAACGCTTCATGTTGATTACATAAACTTCAAGCCACTCAAAAAAGCTCTGAAGAGCGTTGATGAACTTTCCGAGAAGGAGAAAAAAGGCGGGAAGTCAGAAGAGGCTCTTGTTGTGCTGACATCTGTTGAAAAAGGAGATGATAATGTTGATGAAATTGTTGGCAAGTTGGTTCATGAGGTGAAGGACATTGCCTCGCAGGTAAAGGCAAAAAATATTGTTCTTTATCCTTATGCGCATTTGTCAAGAAATCTTGCTGCCCCTGAGCTGGCAAAGAATGTTTTGGAACTTGCAGAGAAAGAGTTGAAAAAAGACTTTGAAGTTTTGAGGGCACCCTTTGGATATTACAAGGAATTTGAGATGAAAGTTAAGGGACATCCGCTTTCAGAATTGAGCCGTGAAATAGTAGTTGAGGGAAAAGGAATTAAGGTTGGAGAAACATATGATTACAGACAACTTTTGAGAGAGATATCAAAATCAAAGCTTGACACTTCAAAGCTGAAGGACAATGACCATAGGATAATAGGCAAGGAGATGGAGCTGTTTAGTTTCAGCGATGTTGCTCCTGGAATGGTGTTCTGGCATAACAATGGTTTGATAATAAGGAATGCACTGATTGACTTTTGGAGAGAAGTTCACAGGAAGTCAGGATATCAGGAAATATCCACTCCGCAAATTATGGATTCAAAGCTTTGGAAAGTTTCTGGGCATTGGGACAAATATAAGGACAATAACTTTATTTCAGAATATGAAAAAAGGCCTTTTCTCTTGAAGCCAATGAACTGCCCTGGAGGAATGCTTGTATACCGAAGCAAGCCGCATAGCTATATTGATTTGCCCATGAGGGTTGCGGAAATGGGGGTTGTCCACAGGGTTGAGCTTTCAGGTGTTTTATCTGGTTTATTCAGAGTAATACAATTCACGCAAGATGATGCGCATTTGTTCTGCGCAGATGAGAAGCAGACAAAAGAA
>CAYVSB010000052.1:0-4326 GCA_964452855.1 Candidatus Woesearchaeota archaeon | reverse complement strand
ACCTTTTGCTTGATGTTAAAAAGCGGCTGAAATTATTTTATTTTAGTTACTTACACTTAAGGATGGCGTACAAAAAATACATAAAAAGAGGAGGGAAGCTTTACGGACCTTACCTTTACGAGAGCAAAAGGGTCAATGGGAAAGTTGTTTCAGAATATCACGGTTCAAAAAAAGAAGTATTTTCCGGAAGAATTGCAGCAGTTATTGCCTCTGCTCTTCTTTTGGCAGGAATGATATATCTTTTTTCATATTCAGGAACTGAAAATATTCTGACTGGGAATGTTATCCTTGGCACAAGCGCAGAATATGCAGAAGGACTTCCTCTTTCAGGAAACATTACAATTTCCCTTAAGCATGGCGAGCTTCTTCCGGCAGACTCGATGCTCGTGCTGGAAAATGAAGGGCAAAAATATGAATATTCCCTTAAAAGCATACTTCCCTACAGCACAAAAAGCGGAAAATTCTACATAGAGGGAAGCAACATTGAAGGCCAGGGAGAAGGATATGGCGAGGAGGGCGAGGCAACAATTTATCCTGAAGTTTCCTTTGTCCTTGTTCATTCGCCGCAGCAGGAAATAATTGGGAATGTTCTTGAAGAGAATGCCGGCGACACAAATAATAATTTTGTCAATGAAAGCAATAATGAATTAGTTCCAGAAGAAAACAGCAGCCAGATTGCCAGTGAGTCAAGTCCTGAAATTCAATCAAGCCAAGATTCTGCCCAAGAGGAAATAAGCGCTGCGAACCCTGAAACAACTTCTGATACTACGACTGAAACCGCAGCTTCTGAAGTTCCTGTGCCAACTGAAACACAAGGAGAGCCTTCAGAGACAAATCCAGAACAAGCTCCATCAGGCGATGTTCAATCTGCTCCTTTGTCAAACTTTTTCCTTGGAATCTATAACTTTTTCATAGCCCTGACTCCAACGGGAAAAGCTGTTGATGAAGGAACAAGCGAAGGAGAAATAAATGGCAAAGCAGCATCTGGAAATCCATTTGTCTATGAATCCTCAGATGCAGAGGATTTGTACTTAAAGCCAGGAAGCGTTTATTCGTCTGGAGTGCAAATATCTGATGATTCAATAAAAATATCCAACAATGGAAACACTCTCAATGCTGAAACTATGCACTCTGAATTGTCAAGAAGCTTTGGGCAGGAATATCTTGGAAATGACTTTGGAGTTTCCTTCAATGTGGATATCTCTTTACTTGGGCTTTTATTAAACAAGGGAGAATTAAAAACAAGCTTGGTTTACAATAATGAAGAACTGATGTCAAACATCCTTGAACTTTCTCCAGGAGTGAATTCAAACTCATCTAATGTTTCAAACTCAAGCTTGCTTGAGGTCAATGTTACAATACCTGCAAATATCACATTGATTGAGAACCAGACAGGGTTGAATTTAACAGCTCCCCCATTGATGATAATAACAGCTGAAACAACTGGATTTGTACTAACCGAAAGCGAAAAGGCTCTTCTTGCAGAAGAATTTGGGACAGAAGAGGTAAATACGACATCAAGAATCTTTAATGAAAGGCTTTTTGTGAAGAACGAAATAGGAAATTATTGGATAGAGAACTCATACGACCCTATTTTGACAGAACAAGAATTGGATTATCAAATGTCTGCAGACAGGATGAAATGGCTGAAAGATGTTGCATACAGAATCAATGCGGAAAAGCTTCAGGAGCAAAGCACGGGAACAACGGAAAGCACGCCGATATTTGAACCTTAATTCTTACTTGTAGTTGGGATAATAGACAAGCTTTTTTATCACGAATTTGGAGCCGAGAACTCCTGAGACGATTGCGGAGAAGGAAAGCTTTCCGACAACAACATGATATATACCTTCTGTGGCAGGAATTTTTGATTTTTCCTCAAATATTTTTATTATATCACTTATCTCATCTTTGTCCAATATGATTAAGGTATCTTTTGGAGAAGGAACCATCACCACTATTTTTTCCCCTGGCCCATTGCAAGATATCTCCCTGACAATTGGGTCATTTATGAGGGGATTTAATTTTCCAAGGTCTATCCTTATGTTTGCAGGAACAGGCTTTGCATTAAGTTCAATTGGAAGCCTTGGCTGCGGAATTCTGAGAACACGCGGCATTATTCTTATTGGGACAACCGGCCCGGAAATTATTTTTTGCAATGGAAAATTAAGAGTTATTTTTTTATTATTTTCCGGAAGAATTCCCTCTATTTTTTCCTCAATCAGCTTTTCCTTTATGGCCTGATTTATACCAAACGATTTTTTTAATTCCTTCTCCTCTTCACTGACAACATTTTTCAAGTTCAGCAAATCTGCGTTTCCCGCATGCATGAGAATTTCCCTTACAAATTCCAGAAGAATCAGCGCCCTGCCGTCATCAGGGAGTTTATTGAGCATAGTTTTATCTGCTTGGAGCTGCTGGTTTAAGTTTTTTCAGGGAATTAGGCAATGGGCTTTCAGTGTTTTCAGTATCGTTGATTGCTATTGACTTTTGGTATTCTGAATTTTCATTGAATGGTCTTGCCTGGCTGGGAAGCGCTGTCTGATGCGGAGGCATCATTCTTTGCTGTGAAGGGCGGTTCTGCATTTGTTCTGGAGAAGCGTTGATTTCATGCATAAGAGTAAGTCCTCTTGCAATCAGCTTGTTTTGTTCAAGAAGAGTGTCAATTTTCTGAACAATCTTTTCAGAGTTTTTGTCCCCTGAAATATGGAAGTTTTTTTCGGCAAGAGCCTTTGCTGAGATTTCAAATATGTCAAGGAGCTTTGATATCTGGGATGCCAGGCTGTCAATTTTTGAGGAAAGCCCAACCATCACCCTTTGTGTTGCAATAAAGTTTTCCACAAGAACCCTTTCAATTCCCTGGCTATTGGGTGTTTTTTTCCCACTTACAGAGCTAGTTGTTTTCCCACGGCTTTTTGCCATGGCAATAGCAGGGTTTTTTAATTTATAAATTTAATGAGAACTTTCTTCAGGATGACTTTCCAGATATTCTTCTTTTTCCTTTTCTATTGCCTCAATGTCACCTTCCAGGCTTTCATTGCTTTCCTGGTTTCCAGATGGTTTTTTTGAGCCCCTTATTTCAGGGAGAAATTCGCCATTTGGCTGAGAGTTTTTTTCAGGATGATATTTCCTTGGCTCCTTATCTGTGCCACGGACAATTTCAGCCTCTATTTCAGCGATATATTCTGCTATTGAGCTTGCCGCATCAGCGTTGACAGTTATGCTTGAAATTCCCTGCTCAACCAGGAACTTCACCATGTCTTTCCTGCTGCCTGCCTGTCCGCAAACGCTTGTTTCAACATTGTATCTTTTGCATGTTCTTATTACATATGCAAGCTGATACAGGATTGCCGGATGCATTTCATTGTAAAGGTCTTGGACAGCTGAGTTTCCCCTGTCAATTGCAAGCATGTATTGTGTGAGGTCGTTTGTTCCGAATGAGACAAAATTTATGCCTTCCTCGCAAAAATCCTTTATGAGCTGGACAGCAGCGGGAGTTTCAACCATTATCCCGACTTTTGCCTTGTTAAATCCTATTTCATCAAGCATTTTTTTGACAGACTTCAATTCATCAACGCTTATCACCTGGGGCATCATAACACCAATTCTTTTTCCTGAATCAGAAACCCTTTTCAAAGCCCTTAATTCTGCGGAAAGTATATCCGGGTTTTTAAGCCCGAACCTTATTCCGTGCATTCCCAGCATAGGATTTGCTTCAACTTCTTTTGGAGCACCTTCAAGATTTCTAAATTCATCGCTTCTTATATCGGAAGTCCTTACCCACACCTCGTCAAACAGGCTTGCTATTCCGCTTATTCCCTTATGAATAAGGCTTTCATAATCCTGTATCCTTTTATTTTCCATGAAGAAATTAGGATGCTTTCCCGACTCTGCTATTATTCCCTCTATTCTTGCAAGCCCGACTTTTCTTATTTTTGTTTTTGCTGCCCTTCCGGCAAAGCTTGGCAAATCAACAATGAGCTTTATCTCTGTTTTTGTTTTTGCAGTTACTGGAAGAACCTCTTTCAAAATGTTTTCAGATGTTTTTCCCTTGTATATTTTTCCTGTTGTTCCGTCAACTGTTATTATTTCGCCTTCTTTGAGCTTTGAAGTTGCCTCTCCTGTCCCGACAACAGCAGGAATTCCCATCTCTCTTGACACTATTGCCGCATGCGCTGTCATTCCGCCCTCATCAGTCACTATTGCCGCAGAACGCTGCATTGTCACGACCATGTCAGGATTTGTCATCTTTGTGACAAGAACATCTCCTTTTCTTATTTTTTCAAGATCAGCCAGGCTTCTTACAATTTTTATTTTTCCCGACGC
>CAYVSB010000051.1:0-4476 GCA_964452855.1 Candidatus Woesearchaeota archaeon | reverse complement strand
GTTTTTATGGAAAAATCACATGCTTTTTCCAGCCCATCATGGAGATTCTTGTAGGCATCAAGACTTTTCAGCTTAGGATAATCAAACTCATGGACTTTCATTCCTGAAAGGCTGGCAAATCCTTTTTCCAAAGGCATATAGGCAACGCACGCCCATTTCTTGTAAATCTTAAGCTTGGGGATTTCTATTCCTGCTCCTCTTATCAGGAGATAATTTGCGGGAAGAAGCCCTTTCTTTCTCCTGTTTTGGTTTACCGGATGATTGTCAAGAGTAGCATAGGCTTTTTCCAGAAATTCATTGACAATGTTTGCCGAATACTGGGAGTTTTCATCATCATCAAGAGGCTTGCACTGGCTTTTTCTTTCAGTGATTGAATTCTTGCCCTTGTCATATGTTGAATCATTTCCAGAAATATTGTCTGAAAATCCCCCTTTGAATACCAAAGCACCTCGGTGCTGAATTGTTGACTTAAAAATAAATTTGACAGGCATACTTATCCTGTTAAGTGACTTTGTCAGCTGTTCTGCTTCTTCTGTGGTAAGCGTCCTTCCTGCCCTTCTGTCAATTATATTTCCCTCTTCAATGGAGTCAATTGTTGCAAAATTGGCTCTGAATGCAAGATCTCCCCTCACAAGCTTTAAATCAGCCCCTCTTGCCTCAAGTTGTCCGCGCGTGCTGTCAATCTGTTTATTTCCGAATATTGAAACAATTGCCTCGTCAGACTCGGGAACAAATCCCTGCTTCACAGAATACATTATTCCAAGTTCACCTCTTGTAGCAAGGAAATTAAGGTTCGGTATATCCGCAGCTTCCAGCGGTGTTTTGTCATTAAGCTGCTTGTTCGACAAATCTCCAAGCCCATCCAAAATCACAAGTATCCCTTTCATATTACTGAATAGCACAATCTATTTATAAAAATTTATGTTCAAATTAATTATTAAAAAGTATCTCTCCGTTAGGCACAGTAAAAAAGACTCCTGCTCCAATCTCCATCGCGCCATCAATTAATATGTTTGAGGTTTTCTCTTCTTTTTTGGCAATTAAGATAGGAATTAATCCAGAAGATTCAGCTGTTACAATCAGTCTGTCTTTCATGATAGCATAATCCCCTCCTGCTCCAATGCCTGTTCCTCTTTCCAATGAGCCTTTAAAATTAACAAAATATTCATTGCTGAACATTCCTTCAGAATAATTGCATTTCAAATAAGCCTTTTCCATAATTTCCATAAAATGGAAAAATCTTCAAACTTTATAAAAATTTGTGTCCAATAGTTAAGATTATAAATATTTAGAAGTTAGGAGGAATATGTTCAAATTTCTCAGGGAAAAGATAAGCAGCTGGGCAAAAAAGATTTCTTCTGACAAGAAGGTGGCAGAGCCTGAAAAAAAGAAAAGAGAAAAGGAAACCAAAAAGAGCCGAGCAAAACCAGTGATTGAAAGCCCTAAATTCAAAGAGCCTAAAAAAAGAGAGTTTGATAAAAAAGAGAGGGAGGTTAGCGAAAAAGTCATTGAAGACATAAGACATGAAGAGAATAAAGGTGAAAATGAGGGCTTCTTCAAGAAAGTATTCTCAAAGCTGCAGAAAGTAAAAATCTCAGAGAAGGAATTTGAGGTGTATTCCGAAGAGCTGGAAATGCTCCTTCTTGAAAACAATGTCGCATTGGAAGTTGCTGAAAAAATAATTTCAGAGCTGAAAGAAAAAGTAATCAACAGGGAATTTTTGAGAAAGGAAATTGAGGGGCAGATAAAGGAGGATCTGAAAGATATAATAAGTGGAATTTTGATTCCTCCATTCAGTGTTTTGGAAAAAATAAATGAAAAATCTGCTGACCAGGCAAGAGAGCCGTATGTAATTCTTTTCTGTGGGATAAACGGGACAGGAAAAACAACAACTATTGCAAAGATTGCGGATTATCTTTCAAAAAATAATGTAAGCTGCGTTCTTGCGGCATCAGACACTTTCAGGGCAGCATCAATAGAGCAGCTGAAAAAGCACGGGGAAAAGCTTGGAATAAAAGTCATTGCCCAGCAGTATGGAGCAGACCCTGCTGCAGTTGCATTTGATGCGATTTCATATGCAAAAAAAAATCTTGTGAAATGTGTTCTTATAGACACAGCGGGAAGAATGCATACTGCCAAAAATCTGATGAAGGAAATTGAAAAGATTTCAAAAGTGTGTAAGCCTGATTTGAAAGTTTTCGTTGGTGAAAGTATAACTGGCAATGATATAATAGAACAGGTAAAAAGCTTTGACTGGGCAATAGGAATAGATGGCATTGTCCTGACAAAAGCAGACATAGATGAAAAAGGTGGAACAGCCCTTTCGGTAAGCTACATCCTGAAAAAACCAATTCTCTATCTTGGAACAGGACAGGAATACAACAAGATTGAGACCTTCAGCAAAGAGAAGTTCATAGAAAAACTGGGGTTGTAGGTTATTGCATACAACTTTTAAGTAGTAACTTACCACAAACTTTATAAATCTCTTTCTTTGTTTATAAAATATGGAACACAAATACCGAGAAGGAATTTCGAAGGCAAAAGAAGAGCTACTTGCAGCTCAAAAAATTCTTCTGGAAGAATATGTCTCAGGAATAAGAAGCTGTTATAATAACCTTGATTTGACCAAAAGAGAGATTGTACTAAACAGGCTGGAAAAAATTATGGAAAAAATAAATAATCAAAAATTCAAAAAATCCCGAGATATTTCAACTAGAAAAAATTTATTATTTACTGCAGAAGATGCCAAAAAAATTAGAGAAGGACAGGATTTATCGTTAATACAACTATCTAAAGAATTAAACTTAAAAAGAAATGGATATGTCATGCTTGAAGCATATGAAGCAGGAAGATCAACGCCAAGCAATCCGCCAAGAGGGTATGTCTCAAAAAAGTATATTAAATGGTTAAAAGAAAAAGGATATAATCCTTTTGGATTATAAATTCTCCTCACCAAAACTTTAATAATCCTTTATAGGCTTCCTAAAACATGCTTGAAAAACTTGGCGAGGTTATCAGAAAAGCAACTGACAGGATAGCAAATGCCATATTTCTTGACAAAAATCTTGTTGATTCCATAGTCCGCGAATTGCAACGGTCTCTTATAGAGGCTGACGTAAGCCTTGTTCTTGTTAAGCAGCTCACTGACAAGATAAAGCAGGAGGCATTTGATGAGAGGATAAAGGGAATTGATAAGAAGGAGCATTTGATAAAAGTCCTTCATGACGAGCTTTTGAAACTTCTTGGAAATTCAAAAAAGCTTGCATTAAAGGCAGGAAAAGAGCAAAATAGAATAATGCTTATAGGACTTTATGGCTCAGGAAAAACAACAACTATTGCAAAACTTGGAAATTATTTTTCAAAAAGGGGAAAAAAGATTGCGCTTGTGGGATTGGATGTTCACAGACCTGCTGCAAAAGAGCAGTTGATGCAGCTTGCGGAAAAAAACAAGCTTGATTGTTTTGTTGACTTTGAGGAAAAAAACGCAATAAAAACTTGGAAAAAATTTGAAAAAGAGGGGGTTTTGAAGGAATACAATCTTGTCCTTATAGACACTGCAGGAAGGCATACTCTTGATAAGGAGCTTGTGGAAGAACTTGCAAAGTTAAACAAGGAAATAAAACCAACAGAAACAATTCTGATCATTCCTGCCGATATAGGCCAGGCTGCAAAAAAGCAGGCAGAAGAATTCAGCAAGTCCCTTAACATCACAGGAATAATAATCACAAGAATGGACTCAACTGCTAAGGGAGGTGGTGCGCTTACAGCATGCTCTGAGGTGGGGAAAGATGGAAATTCGGCAGGAGTGTATTTCATAACCACTGGAGAAAAAATAAATGACATGGAGGAATTTGACCCTTCTTCATTCCTTTCAAGGCTTCTTGGAATGGGAGACCTCCAGACACTTGTTGAAAAAATAAGGTCTGTTACAGGAGAGGACATGCAGAAAAAGGTTGCTGAAAGGCTTGAGCAGGGAAAGCTAACTCTGGAGGATGTTGTTGAGCAGGCAAAATCCATGAGCTCAATGGGCGGATTTGAAAAGATAAAATCAATGATACCTGGTTTTGGAAAGGCAAAAATTCCTGAAAATGCGCTTGAAGCTCAAAGCGAAAAAATAGCGAAATGGGAACATATTCTCAAATCAATGACAAGCCAGGAAAGAGAAAATCCCGAGGTTCTTAAAAAAGAAACATCAAGGATTGCCAGGATTGCAAAGGGTTCTGGAGTCAATGCCTCAGATGTGCGCTCCCTTCTAAAGCAGTATGATATGATTAGCGAAATGGTAAAATCTAGTTCGGGAATAAGCATGGAATCAGGAATGGACCAAAAGCAGCTGATGAAACTTGCCAAAAAATTCGGGAAGAAAAAGCTAAGGTTATAATCTAGAAATCAGTTTCTCCATAACCCTTTTAAAACCCTTCTTCCATATCATAAAATGGCTGATTTTGCAACAATATTATTTAGCTTATTAGGTGC
>CAYVSB010000050.1:3284-4691 GCA_964452855.1 Candidatus Woesearchaeota archaeon | reverse complement strand
CCTAACTGCCTTTTCAAGAAAAAGCTTGTTTTTGATTATTACATCTGAATCCACAAAACATAAAAGAGATGCAGAGGCATGTTTTGCACCGCTGTTTCTTCCTATGTCGGGAGGACCTCCTTGGACAACTTTGCATCCAAGTCTTCCTGCAATTTTTCTTGTTCTGTCTGTTGAATTCGCATCAGCAACTATTATTTCAAAATCCTTATACGACTGCCTTCTCAGGGATTTTATAAGCAAGGGAAGGAATTTCTCCTCATTTTTTGCAGGGATTATTATGCTGAGCGAGACCATTGTTTATTTTATGCTCGCTGGTTTAAAACATTATCCCCAGAGGGATTATTCCCTTCGTGTTTTTCAAAAGGTTTAAAAGAATTCTCGGCTTTTTTCCACTATGTATGAGAAGCTCAGCAACAGGAATTTTGTTGATTTCAACAAGGAGATTTTGTTCGGTGAAGTCGGCGCTTTGATAAGCGCTCCTGCAGTGTCGTATTTTGCGGCAATGATAACAAAAGACTACAATGTCATTTCGCTTTCAGCTGTGATAGGAGCCATAATAGGGGCATCAATATTTTGGATTGCCATGAGGATTTACGACAAAAAAAGAAACAAAATGTCCGTGAAAAATGTCGCAAAGGACATCGCATATTTCACGCCTGCCGCATTCCTCATCAGCCTTATTTTGTATTATCCGACACTTTTTCTGGTATCACATTATCTGCTGGTTGAAGGTGTAAGAGTGCTTTACTCTGTGATTTCCTCGCAGGTCATAGCATTCCTTTCATTCCTAATAGGCGTTAATGCTTACAGATATGTGCTTGCATACAGGTTTGGGAAAGTGCTGTGAAAGCCCTTCTATGAAAAGGTTTATATAACTTTGAAAAAATTTCTGCATAATGAAGAATAACAGAATTGCAGAGAAAAAAAGCCGTATCCAGCTTATAGTGGATAAAAAAGGCGAGGAAGAGATAAAAGATTTCTTGAATAATAATCGCATTCTGCATTGCAAAAAAAATTTTCATTCAACAATCTATTCTTCAAAGATATTTTCCTTGTTTCCAAAGGAGGAAACCTTAAGGGCAATAAGGGAAATTCTCCCTATAATTTTAGAGCCCTGCAATTATCATCTTAGAATATTCGGACACAAAGACTTGCTTGCCTTAAGATATGAAAATCTTTCAGTAAGAAAAATAGGAGAAATCATAAATTCTGAAGGCTCGACAGAAGTAACCCCTAAACATAAGGAAAGCACCAACTTGGGAAGATTATACATTCCAGAAAGATCTTCCGCCATAAATGGCAATAAAAAAGACTATTCACACAATCTTCATATCACATTTGCAGAAGATTTCAACAGAAATGATCTGGAAAAATTGACGAAATTCCATCATCCCATAACCTTTGACC
>CAYVSB010000050.1:0-3274 GCA_964452855.1 Candidatus Woesearchaeota archaeon | reverse complement strand
CGCCAGGAATCGAACCTGGAGGCCCGTAAGGGCCCGGTTCTCAAGACCGGTGCAATACCATTATGCGACGGAGGCTTGAATTCTAAAGAAAACAGGCGGTTAAAAAGTTTGTCATTCTCTTATACTATTAAAATCAACCAATCAGAAAAAGAAACATAATAATAAACAGAAGCGTTTTTGCAATTAGTAAATAACTTGTGTTCACAATCCAAATATTCTCTTCCACCATGGCTTTTTGACCTCAACAGCATGGTCTTTTTCATCAACAACCTCATGAGTTATGAAAGGCTTTTCCTTGAGAACAGGAGCCTTGCTGGCAATTTCCCTTGTGGCAATTTCAAGAGCCTGCTCAACAAGAGTTTTGGAATATCCCTGGCTAACAAGGGCCCATTTAAGAGAAGCAGAAGGATATCCTTTCCTCAGATTTTTTTCAAAATATTCCGCAAGCCTTTTTACATAAGCAGGTTCTGTCATGCAAGGGCAAGAATTCCTGAGTTTAAAAAATTATATCTTAAGAACTATCTTATAAAAATAGGCTGTCGCATTTTGTAGAAAGCAATTGCCTGAGCAAGCCTTGGATGAGTCTCTGCATAAAGGGTCATTATCTTTTCCCCTTTTTTAATTCGGTCATTAACATGGTGGTAAAGGTAAACTCCTGCGGCTTTGTCAACAGGGCATCCGGCAGCGCGGGCAAGAAAGTTTACCCTTCCATTATCTATGACACGAATTGTTCCTGTCTTTTGGGCATAAATGTCCTTCTTGAATTTTGCCTTATGAATCCTGTTGATATTTCCTTCCTGAGCTTTTATTATCTCCTTAAATTTTTCAAATGCTTTTCCCGAGTAAAGCAGGTTTCTTGCCATTGAAATGCCCTTGCTCTTTTTTGCCTTTCCAGTCATTTCAAAAATTTCTCCTGCAAGCATAAGGGATTTCTGCTCCAAATCCCCAGGGCCTTTTTTTGCAGGGTCCAAGATATTTACTATGTCAGCCATCTCAAGCATTGGACCTATTCCATTTCCTATTGGCTGGGAGCCGTCTGTAAGAACGCATTTCAAAATCTTCTTAAAATATTTGCCAAGATATTCAAACTTTCTCTTGAGAGCAAGTCCGCCTTTTCTGCTTATCTTTGCGGTTTTTCCGTAGGGAATGTCTATGAGAATGTATTTCGCTCCGGCTGCCAGTTTTTTTGACATTATGGATGCAAGAAGCTGCGCCTCAGGGTCTATCTTCAGCACCTTTTCAGTGATGTTTATCTTTGCATCGGCAGGCACCATCTCGTTTGCACCACCCCAAACCATGCATGCATTTGTTTTTGCAACTATTTTTTTTATTTCTTTGGTAGTAAACTCAACCCTTGCAATGCTTTCAACAGTGTCAGCAGTGCCCGACGCGCTTGTTATCGCCCTTGACGAATTCTTAGGCATTGTCAATCCGGCAGCAGCACAAATAGAAACAACAATAGGCGTTGTCCTGTTGCCTGCAACGCCTCCTATTGAATGCTTGTCCACCACAAATTTTCCCTTGAATTTCATAAGGTTCCCTTTTCCAAGTATTGCCTTTATGAGAAAAATTGTTTCACGCATGTTCATTCCTTTCTGGTACATCGCAGATATGAAAAGCGCTATTTCAGCCTCTGAGAGAGAGTTATCAACCACATCAAATATAATTTCGTTTATCTCGCCTTGGGAAAGCTCTTTGCCCTCAAGCTTTTTCTTTATGAATGACAGGCTTTTGGAAGAGGGAGAAAAATTAACATCTGCCCGCTCTCCATTTTTCAGATGTTCTGTCTTTTTTATTTCAAAAGAAAGGCCTATCTCATTTCTTTTTATTATTTTTTCAACAGTGTCAACTATTGTGTAAATTGCTTTTGGATTTTTATCCACAGGCTTAATTGAAATCCTATCTCCCGAATGTATCCCTATTTCCGCCGCGGTTTTTTTGTGAATCATTGCGACCGGAATTCCTGCAGACCATTTAAGAAACTTTATTTTTAGCTCCATATTCCATTAAAAATTATTTTGCCCCTTCAGGATTAGGCTGTATGAGTATTCCAGGCATTCGCTTGTTCCTGTATATCTCAAGCAATATAACAAGGTAAGATATTATCAGGGGTCCGAGGATTATTCCCAAAACTCCGAACAAGAATATTCCCCCTATCATTCCTATGAGAATAAGCCCTGTGTGTATCTGGGTTCTTCTCGCTATTATTATCGGCCTGAAAAAGTTATCAAGAAGGCTTGCAACAATTCCAAATATTGCAATTCCCAAACCTGCTTCGGTTCCATTGTTAATCATCATATAGATTGCAACAGGAATCCATACCAGGAATGTGCCAAGTACAGGAAGTATGCCAAGAAGAATTGCAAGAAGCATGAGGAAGAATGCATTTGGAACGCCGAATACAAAGAATCCTATTCCCGTAAGTATTCCCTGACCTATTCCAAGTATTATCTGCCCATAAATGACAGACCAGGTTATTCCCTCGGAATATTTGAAAATCTTTTCTTCAACATCTTTTGAGAATGGAAGAAGGCTCTTTATGTAAACTATAAGTTCTTCCTTATCCCTTAGGACAAAGAAAAATGTGAATGCCATCACCAAAAACTGAAGCGACAGATTAGGGAAATCAAGTATCAGGCTTGCAAATCCGTTTACTATGGAATTAGTGGTGCTTGAAAGGAATGAATGAAGTATTGAAGCAACTTCCGCAGTAAAGCTTTCCGAGGTGAAAAGAGAAGGAAATACGCTTTTAAGTGGCGTGATAAAATCAAGTGTCTGTATTGCCTGGAACATCTTGAAAGACTGGTCTATTATCACAGGAGTAAAGAACCATATAGGAAGTATTATTACTGCCGCAAGAATAATGCTTATTATAGATGCGCAAAGAGTTTTTGACTTGATGAACCTGTTCAAAAAGTTGTAAGGAGGAGAAAATATGAAAACCATTATCACTCCGAAGATTATTGAAAGTAAAATCGGCTTGATTAGGAAAAAGCAGAGAATTATCAATATGAAAAGAAGCACTGCTGTCATCACCTTTCTGAAATATTCCTCTTCTGCCATGTTGATATTTGGCAAAAGCAATTAAAATTTATAAAGCTTGGCTTTTGGCATTTTCCACATATGATTTCGGAAAGTTTATAAGCGAAATTCCTCAATTTGTATTATGAATTTTATTAAGGAGGTTTTTGAAGGGAAGCAAAGCGATTCAAGTCACAGACAATTTGTACGCTTCGGAAAAGGAGAGTATGGCGGAAGGGCTATGATTGGCATG
>CAYVSB010000049.1:1636-4858 GCA_964452855.1 Candidatus Woesearchaeota archaeon | reverse complement strand
ATCTCCGTGTTTTTTTAATTCTAAAAGAGCTTTGTCAATTTCAACATCATTCAACTTTCCTTCCAATTCTTTTTCTATTTCCTCCAGGGGAATCATGTCGCCAAGCCTTTCTTTTAATCCTGTAATGGCATGCAAGACAGTCAGCACTTTGTTCATTTGGGATGTGCTTCTTCCCAATCCTATTCTGTCAATGTCAAAAACATTTGAATCCTGATCATATCCTACTTTTTCCAGAAAATATATGATAAGGTCTATTGCCCTTCTCGCATCCGCTTTTGTTACTTCTTTGCTCAGCCTCACTTTTGCAGACGCTTCCGCCATTCTTATCAAAGCCTGTAATTGCCTTGCTGAAATCGGAATCGGACGCAATTCCCCCTCTGATGAAACAGGGCGGTTTCTCAAGTTAACATAAAAAGTCTGAATTTCTTCCGCGGCTTCTTTGGTAATCTTCGGATAAAATTTTCGTTTTGCATATGCGACATATTTTCTGAATAAGTCTCTTGGTATCTCCATGTCTTTTCCATCTTTAGTGTGCTCTTGAAGGACATGCATTGCTATCTTATTGTCTTTTTCCCTGTCCGGAATGTCTCTTAATGTGAATATGACATCAAACCTGTTTATCAGTGTGGGGGGAAGGTCAATCTGCTGTGCTATTGGCTGCAAGGGGTCAAATCTTCCAAACTTAGGGTTTGCTGCTGCAAGAACAGAGGTCTCTGCTCTCAGCGTTGCCTGCACATTCGCCTTTGAAATTGTAATTGTTTGCTGCTCCATTGCCTCATGCATTGAACTCCTGTCTTGCTGGTCCATTTTCTCCAGTTCATCAATGCAAACCAATCCCTTATTGGCAAGTACCATTGCGCCTGCTTCCAAACTCCAGCCCCTCAAATATTCATCTCTTACAACAGTGGCAGTCAGTCCTGCTCCGGAAGAAGATTTCCCGACAACATATCTTCCTTTGGGAGATATCTCTGCCATAAAGCCCAAGGTAACTGATTTTGCAACTCCAGGGTCTCCGATGAGAAGTATGTGAATGTCTCCTCTGCTTTTCTGCCCGTCTGCATGGACTTTTTTCACGCCGCCAAACAACTGAAGAACAAGCGACCTCTTTATTTCCTCATAGCCCCAAACGCTTGGCGTTATGCTTCTTGCAAGTTTTTCAAATATTTCAGGATTTACTGACAATTCCAAAATTTTTTTTTCATCTTCTTCGCTTATGTCAAGCTCTTCAAAAGTTTCCTCCAAAGGAATCAGATTGTTCGCTTCAACAGCCAGTTCAAACCTTGTCGATACTCCTCCAGATGGATGGGGAACAGGAACTTCTTTTAAAACGCCTATGACCCTTACTCTGCTTCCTGGTGTGGTTTTCTCCTCCATCTTTGGTTCCACGAGGTCTTCCTTTACAAAAATGTTTATCCTTTTTGGCTGCTCTCCTCCCGAAAGGCTTTCAGGGGACTCTTCAACCACAAGCCTTTGGGTGTCAACCATTTCTTTCGTCAAGAGTTTGAATCCGCCTTTTCTTCCGCAGCTGCATCTTGATGGCTCATGAAATTTCTTTTCAATTTGCAGCACGGCAATGACAGTTCCGCAGCTCGGGCATTCGAATTTTGCGTTCACAACCTGAGGACGAACGTCAGAAGACTGCCTTATGATTCCCTCAACAACAATCAGCTCGTTAAGATGCTTTGACCTGAGATTCCTTATTTTAATCTGCTGGCTTTCAGGAAGGCTGTAAAGCCTTATTCTTACATTGCTTACCAAACCCGACTCTTCTATTGCCAGCTCTATCAAGCCAAGAGTCTCTTCAGGGCTTGCAAGTATTTCATCGGAAAGCTTGCTTGAAAATTCTGATAGCTTTGAAAAATCCAAATAAATGACATTAATTCCCTTTCTCAAAGAATCTCCGACTTCCTTCTTGTAAAAGTCAAAGAAGTTCTTCGCCTCTATAATCAGCTCCTCTTTTGCAAGCTTCTGTTCAGCCATTAACTAGCAAAAAGCAAGGCGTTTTTATAGTTTATTGTGGCTTTTTGGGATTGTTAAGAATTAAATGATTATTTGAGAGGAGTGAAAGTCAGGGAGTATAGCAATTTACCGTTCTGACTCTAAAATTAAAAAAGATACCTGCACATCCTGGGTTGAGTGATGTGGCTCCGGTTAGGTCCACATCTTTACTACAAGTTGTACTTGCTGAACTGCCGCAGGTATAAGGGTCCTGTTCATTGCTTTCAGGACAATCATCTTGGGGGAAGCTACCGCAATTAACTCCATTGCTCCAAGCCCCGTAACAATCTCCGGAACTGCATGTTCCGCTGCTGCATTCCTTTACTTTGTTTGCAGAGGTGCTTGAAGTACAACTGCCTGAAGAGCATCCTCTTGTTGTGTAGTTTCTCACAACATCTCCGCTCTTACAATAATGGTTTGATGTGTATCCGCTTGTTCCGCAGGCAGTCATATCTGTTTTCTTAATCCTATCACAAGAGTCATATTGATCAGTATATTGGTCATTATTAGTGCATCTGTTAAGAGAATATGAATTATTTGTATACAAGACATCTCCAACATTTATTGCTTCCTGCAAACTTCTTCCATCTAAGAACTCAATTTCCGTGGCTAACATGGCTTTTTTTGGAATTGAAGCACTCGAATAAGAACTAACTGTAAGATCTTTTCCGCATAAATTTGACGTTCCCAATGCTGTTTGCAAAGACATCTCTATAGCTGTTCCAGATATTCCGCCCGTTCTTATTGTAAGCCAGACTTCAGATGCGTTATGACCTGAAGTTGGAAATAGTTGACTGGAAGTTAAAGGTAGATTCTTCAAAGGATTATTTATTGTATCTTCTAGTTTAGCTTGCAAATCTGTATCTGTGCTATCAATTCTCAGTTTTATATCACTTGCAGGATGCCATTTCACAGAACCTGTTTTCGTTACGGCAGCATTCACAATTAAAATTCCAACCATTATGCTGATTATTAATAATCCAACAACAAAATATTTCACGCTCTTTTTCATAACTTATTCAAGAAAAACAATATTTTAAATCTTTTCAGAAAATATTTTAAGGCTTGCACTTGACTGTTCTTTCCCTGTACAAATAAGAAGTTGTTTCGCAATGTCCGCCGCTTATTTCTCTGATGAAATCATAATCAGTGCATTCTACATCAACTTCTTGCGGGAAATTGTAAGGTTTGTCAAAATCATTATTGCAGTCAGTATTATTTTTG
>CAYVSB010000049.1:1087-1626 GCA_964452855.1 Candidatus Woesearchaeota archaeon | reverse complement strand
AATCATTGTATTCCGTGCATAAAACTTCAACTTCTTTCCAGTCTTTGTAGCAGTCATCTCCATTGAGTTGGGGTTCGCATGTCCATCCTATGCCGCAGTCCGACTGAAATTCTTTGTAGAGATTGTCAACGCATCTGTTTGTTAAATTCGAGCAACTCCCTGTATAGCAGGTTTTGTCGCTTTTTGCAGTTGTTGAAGAGGAGCAATACCACTCGCCGTAGTCTGTGCAGGAAGGAACTTGCGAGCAATCTTCCTTGAAGCTTCCCTTGAAATTGCATGAGTCATAATAATATTCGTCGTCACCATAGCATTTGATGCTGTGGTTTACGGTCTTCAAAACCTGCCCGTCATTAATGGCATCTTGCAGGGATTTGGTTTCATTTCCGGCAGAAATTTCGATTTCATCCGCATAATGATAAGGTTGTTTCGGTGCTGAATAAACCGTAGTTAATGAAGTTGCTCCGCACAATCCTTTTATGTCCAGTGCCTGATTCAGGGTCATCTCAACACCTTTTACGGAAACCCAGACTTCATCGCCG
>CAYVSB010000049.1:0-1077 GCA_964452855.1 Candidatus Woesearchaeota archaeon | reverse complement strand
TTGAAGATATTTTTGGATTTTCCAAAGATAGTGCATCATTAACAAGAAGCTGTTCCCTTGAAATTTGTTGAATTAATTTTCCTGTAAAAGGCGTTCTTTCTTCAGAGCCGAAAAAATTCATTTTATCGAGCGTCAAAAACCCAATCCCTAAAATGAATATTAGTGAGATAAAAAAAATGTATTTTTTGTTAAATTCCATTTTCAGATTAAAAAAAAGGTTTTTTTAAAATTTTAGGTGCTGAAAAAATACTAATTTTTATAATTTTTCAGCGCTGTTTTGACGTTTTTCAAAAGCAAATCCATGGATTCCTCGAGTTGCTGCTTGTTCTTCGTTCCAGTGCAAACAAGTTTTCCGTTGCTGAATAAGAGGAAAGTTGCATTTGGTTCGTTGAGTTTGTAAACCAAGCCTGGAAACTGTTCTGGTTCATATTCTGTATTTTCCATTTCCAAAGCCAGAAAATTAAGATTCAGTTTCAAATTTATTGTTCCGGAGGCGACAATGTTCTGAACTGTTATTTTTGGCTTTATCGTGATGTTGACATTTATTTTCTTAAGCTGTTTTATGACAACGTCAATTACTTCCTTAACCTGAGCTATTGATTTTGTTCCCGTGCAGACCAATTTTCCGTTGCTGAACAACAGGAATGTTGCCCTTGTTCCCTGCAGCTTGAACACCAATCCTGGGAACTGCTCAGGTTCATATTCCGTGTTAGGCAGCTTTAATGCAAGGAAATTAAGGTTCAAGTCCATCTTGATGTCCCCTGAAGCCACCATATTCTGGACATTAATCTTTGGCTTGACTTTGATTCTTATTTTTATTTTAGCAAGATTTTTGATAATCTTCTGCAGGGATTCCTTTACTTTAGTTAAAGATTTCGCTCCTGTACAAACTACTTTTCCTGAGCTGAAGATTAAAGCAGATGTTTTTGGATCCTTTATTCTCATAACCAATCCTGGGAACTGCTCTGGATTATACTCTGTGTTAGGCAATGTTTCTGCGAGCTTTATCAACGGAATATCATGTTCCAAAGAAGTAGAAACAACAATATTTTGTATTTTTATTTCTGGTTTAGTTGA
>CAYVSB010000048.1:0-5010 GCA_964452855.1 Candidatus Woesearchaeota archaeon | reverse complement strand
GTTGATGAAATTAATGACGGCAGTTATTAAATTCTAAATAATCTTTTAGACAAGTATGATGCAAACATTGAATACGGGTTCAATGCACAGGCAGTCAAGCAGGGCAATGATTTCACATTTTCTTCAGATGAAGGATATGCTGACTTGAATAGCACTTACTTGGAAAACATACAGACTATAATTGAGGACAAAGTGAAATTCATTGACCCAGACGAGGTTGTCAATGCACTGCTTCCATTGGGCGACTTTTCGGAGTTCAAGCAGTTTGTTGATTTTGACATTTCTGTAAACACAAGCAGCCTCAGGCTTGAGGATGGCAGCTATACCCTAAGCCTTATTTACGAAGACAAATACGGAAACACCGGCGAAATGCCCTTCATAGTAATACTTGAAGTTACAAATGAAGACCTTCCGCAAAGCGAGGTCAACGGAACTGTTGAATTCACCAGCCCGGTAATAAGCCAGACCCTGGATAGGATTGAGAATTTGCCTTCAGGAATTTCCATAACCGCAGCATTGTTTGGAAAAAACAAGCCATCAGGCTCGGAATTTGCCAATGCTCCCTCAAATATAAATTCATTGAATTATCTTCAAATAAACTCCAGCAATCCAAGCCTGACAGATAACGGGGCATTTGAGCTGTTCTTTAAAATAGCCAAGTCTTCAATTCCCTCAAGCGCAAGAGATGATGTTAGGCTGTATGTTCAGGAAGGAACATCCTGGATTTTGTTGCCAACAACTTTTGCAAGCGAAGATTCCGTAAATTACGAGTATGTGGCAACATTGCCCCACTTCAGCAATTTCTTAATTGGATATGTCTCCCAGTCAGGCGGAGGCAGTAATGGAGGCAGCAGCTCGCTTACTCAAAATTCCCAATACGGGGTTGTATTAAATGCTCCAAATCAAAATGATAACGGAACAATAAACCTTGGAGGACCTTCTCCAGAAGAAGCGTCTAAGGGATTTTTTTCAGCAATAACCGGTGCAATCATAGGTGCATTGGGCAGTCCTGGTGGAATTGCAGCAACGGCCTTTATTGTCATTGTGATTGCCGGATTGATGATGGGATTTAGAAGAAGAAAGAATGAGAAATCAAAAAAAAGAACGGAAGCTACGAAATTAAACTCAAGGGGTGATAAAATTGGAGAAATATGAAACTTTTGGCATTATTCCTTATAATTTTTCTGGTAGCAATTTCCCTTGCAAGCGCTGCATATATTCCCCTTCCCTATAAGCAGACTTTAAGCAAAGCAAGCCTGAAAGAAATAGTCAATGTTAATTTTGAAGTTAAAGACTCAGACGGAAATTCAATGGAAAATGCCCTAATAATAATTCAAGGGATTTCAGACCAGACATTCAATAAAAATTTGCTTTCTGATATTTCAGGAAAGGCTTCAGTACCTCTAAACAAGAATGAGATATTCATTTATGTTGTTTATAAATTAGGCTATGAGGAAAAAACAGGAAATTTTTTTACAAACTCAAATAAAGATATTTCATTAATCTTGGAGGAAATTCCTAAGAATCACTGGTTCTCTTATTATGAGAACAATGGGGAAATAGAAGTAAAGTTTAACAGCCTGAATGCAGATACAAATTATAATTCTAGTGAATACCTTAACAGCGTTCTGGAAATAAAAAATGTTGCAGGCGAAAATATTGAACTGATGCAGGACAAAACCTCCTTTAAGACTGTTGACAGCGAAACACTGAGGAAACTGAGATGGTGGGGAGATCTGAAGCCATATGAGATTCTTGTTGACTTGACCTTAAAAAAAGACGGATGGGTAAAAGTAACCCTTAAGGATGATGAATTTGAAGTTTGCGTTGGCAATGCAATTGGGGGCTACAAAGGACAGCCGTTTGACCTGTCTGGCAGCGAGTTTATATGTAAGAAGGAAAGCAATCAGGCCAATTTGATTCCTGAATGGATATTGAAAGGCTGGTATAAACTTCAAATGGAAATAACCTACGAGATAAGTGGTCAGGAAAAACTTTTTGGCTTGCTGACCCAGGAGTTTTTTATAGACAACCTTGACTGGAGACCTGAGATTGATTCAGCCCCTGACATAAACCTCATCGCCGATGAGGAATGGCTATACAGCATAACTCCGAAATATCCCTCTAATTTTGTCTATTATTCATTGGAGGAATCTCCTGCAGGGATGAAAATTGATTCCAAAACAGGAATTGCAAGCTGGACTCCGAGAAATAATGGGAATTACAGTGTTGTTATAAGGGCATATTACCCTTATTTCTATGATAATTACAGAATAGTATATACTGACCAGCCATTTACCTTAATAGTAAGCGGAGGGCAAGAGAATGAAAATATCTATGCCGATGAGCTTTATCTGCTTAATAATAGTGTTAAAGTGGGAGAGGAAGTTCAGGCAAGCTTTGATGTATACAATGATTTTTCTTTTGAAAACTCTTTTTCCTACAGCATACAGATAGATGCCGATAATTCCATATCTTACAAAATAAAAAACATGAAGCCCTATTCCAAAAGAACTGTCTATGTCTCCTGGAAGTACGATTCAATCGGAACATACACCCCTGTTCTGGCTATAGATTCCAAAAAAGAAATAAATGAAGATGATGAGGGAGACAACATAAAATATTTCCCAAAAATAGAGGTGAAAGGCTAAAATGAGGCTGAAAAAAATTTTAAGAACATTATTTCTTGGAGGCTCTTTTCTGCTACCGACTATCGTAGAAGCTCAGAGCTATGATTCGCTAAAGGCAGTTGAATTCGCCAGGAATCTTGAAAGTTCAGGATTTAATCTTGAAGGTTATATCATTAAGAAGCCAACAGAGATACAGGTTGACCATAACGACAGCTCTGTAGTGATAGATTGTCCTTTGACAGCCAACAAAAGAGAGAACGAAAACCTTATGGATTACAGGTTTTTTGTTGCATTTAACAAAAATAATTCAGAAACGAGGTTTAATCGGGCGTTTATCAATAATGCAGGAGGGATTGGATTCATCCTGGATAATAATTCAATTTCCCCTCAAATTTATGCAGACTCCTTGAAGAAAATGCTAAAAAAAACTCCTACCTCTGTGAAGATTTCCAATGCCGGTTTGGAAAGATTATTTTTGCATGAGCCTTTTCCAAACCCCTCAAACGGAGATATTAATGTGAAATATGAAATAGAAGAGCCAGCAAGAATAAATTTCAGAGTATATGACTTGTCAGGTAAAAAGATAACAGCTTTTACCAAAGACGCTGCTTCAGGAGAGCATCTTTATAGATTTGATACAGGCAGTTTGCCAAGCGGAACTTATTTCATCCAGGCGGCAATAATCTCTGGCAAGCAAAATAAAACAGAAATCAAGAAAATTAGAGTAATAAAATGAAATTCAGATACATCTTGCCATTCCTGGCTTTTTTTAATGCGCATGGGCAGCTCAAGTTTGAGTCAGGCACAAAAGAGCTTGACGTAAAAAGCAGATATATTGACATTGCTGCAAAAGATACTTTTGGGCTGACTGATGCCTATAATATCAAGGGAATGATAAAGGCAAAATACGAAGGCTCTTCAGCCTATTTTACAAGAAACGGGCTTTTGAACCATCATTTTGGCGAGGATTTGGATTTAAAATGGCTGAAAGCATATCATAATCAATCCAAACAAAGCATAAAATCAGAAAACAGCCAAATTCAAATATCTCCCATCGGCGAAATTTTTACACAGACCACAATCTTAAATGACGACAAAACAAAAGAATCAGGAGTTACATTAGGCTGCAATAATTTTTTTATCTCCTATGAAACAGCAGCAGATGCCAAAAAAATACACGGGCAAACAATGATAAGAGTCAATGAAGACCTTAGCTTTTCCCCATTTTCCCTGGAATTTAAAAATAAAACCGAAATTTACGGGGCTGGCTTTGACAATGGATATATTAAGCTTATAAGAAACAAGCAGAACAACAATAATTTTGACAATCACCTTATAAAAGCTAACTATTCAGGAGTTAACATCTACCATGGGAAAGAAACCGCGGGTTTCATTACCTTTGAAATATTCAATGAGATATTCATCAATCCAAGCTATGATGAAAAATTGAAGATAAATATCTCCACTTCCGAATATGCTGATTTAAATCGGCGTGATTTTGAAAGAAGACTGGAAAACAAGCTTAGGTTGGTTCCAAGAGGATATGACTCTAACTTGGAGACAAAGCGAGACTATCTGGAGGACATGTTTTTCACTAAGGATTATAGTTTTTCCATAGACAAAGATCACGCAACGGCAAACATTAATTTTGACAACTTCTTATTCCATTATTCAGAGGAGAGCAAGAAGGCCGGGCTAAAATACAAATTTTTCATCGGGACATATGATTTCAAGCAAAAAGAGCTGAAGGCAGGAATATTCTTGGATTAAAATTTAAACCCCCAATATTTTTATACCCCCAAATTAATCCTCTATCATGCCTGTGTAGCTCAGTCGGTAAGAGCGCGACATTGGTAATGTCGAGGTCCTGAGTTCAATTCTCAGCACAGGCTTTCAGATTATTTTCTAAATTCTCTTATACTTCTTTCCATATCCTCTTTCATTTTCGGAGAAAAGTAATATTCTAATATGCTGATTACTTGTTTTGCAGAGGTTCTTCCCAGTCCTGCAGCACACTGATAGGATATCCCTTTAAGTAAGTCATCTGAATCCGCTGGTGTGAAATGTGCATGCATATCTTTTTTCGTATCGCCTGAAGCCGAGTATACTAAGTCTGTCTTATTTGGGTGAATGTAAGTTGCATAAAATCCTTGCCCTGATGTTCCAACACCATAATGGGTGTGCTCTTTTGTTTCAAAGTTTTTATTTAAGATTGGAATGTTCATATCAAAACATGAAAAGAAAAGCATTGGACTTTCATCAAAGCCCCCAAAATGTTCGGTACAAGTTCCCCCGTGTTGTCCTAAAGATTTAATCCATTCTATCAATCCTGCTGCCTTATCTTCTAATAATTTTGGCTTTATTTTTGTTTGTTCTATGT
>CAYVSB010000047.1:1625-5112 GCA_964452855.1 Candidatus Woesearchaeota archaeon | reverse complement strand
CTTTCTTTCATTTTTTTAATAGCGTCTTCTACCATAATTACAGTATTCAATGTTGGCCAATGCGCAGGTTTTCTTTGTTCAAATTTTTGTGACATTTGTATAAGTTTTAGTTATTTACTTATAACAATTAGATATAACTAAGTATTTAAATGTTTTGGGGCATGTGATTTCTTTATGTCTTCTTGATTACTGCACGCCGAATCTTCTGAGGACATCGTCAGGTTTTTTGTAGTATTCCGTGACTATCTTCTGCACTTCCTCATAGTCAAATATCTTTTTGGTGTACATGTTGTAAAGCAGCCTTGCCCTTTTTTTGAATTCTATCTCAAGCTCCTCAATGCTTATTCCGTATCTTTTTGTTATCTTTTCAAAAATCTTGCTGCTCTTCTTGAAATAGAACTGGTCATCTGTTGCATTCCAGATGTATGGAGTGTTTGTTATTGCTATTCCATCGGGATTTACGTTTATTATCTCCACTATTTCCTTCAGCCTTCTTGTTTCCTGCTTTTTCACCACAGCATGGGTCATTATTGCGACGCAGTCAAGGACATTCAGGAGCGTTGGTGAAAGCTCTATGGGAGGTGTTTCAAGCCTTTTCACCACTGTGTCTACAGAGTCTGCGTGAATCGTGCTTATTGATGAGTGTCCGGAGGCCATTCCCTGGAATAATACGGATGTCTCTTTTCCCCTTACTTCTCCCACTATTACATAATCTGGATTTTGCCTGAAAGAGCTTCTCAGGAGCGTGAAAAGGCTTATTTCCCCTGTGTCATGTCCGCCTGTTCCTGTTCTTACCACGCTTGGAAGCCAGTTTTCCCTTGGAAGATTCAGTTCCCTCGTGTCCTCTATGCTTACAACTCTTGCCTCAGGGGGAATGAAAAAAGCAACTGCGTTCAGCAAAGTTGTTTTTCCCGACGAAGTTCCGCCTGTTATCAGGATGTTCATTTTGTACTGGACAAGAAGCCAAAGATATGCCAGCATTTCAGGGCTCAGTGTCTTGAATGATATAAGCTGCGTTGGAGTCCAAGGTGTCTTTGTGAATTTTCTTATTGTGAATGTAGGTCCCCTGCTTGTTATGTCCTTTGTATAGGTCGCGTTTACTCTGCTTCCATCAGGAAGGCTTGCGTCAAGGATTGGCATTGCATATGAGATATATTTCCCTGTCCTTTGCGCAAGCTTTTCCACAAAGCTTGCCAGCTTTTCCAAATCAGTGAATATGACATTTGTTTTCATGTTCCTGTACATTCTGTGAACTATGTAGACAGGTCCGTCGGCCCCATTGCATTCTATATCCTCCACAAAATAATCTCTCAGCAGCGGCTCAACTTCATTCATTCCTATGAAATCCCTGCACAGATAATAATATATTTTCTGGTAGCTTTCATATGAGAGCTGTATTCCAAACTCTGTTGCAATGAGCTTGAATCTCTTGTCAATGTATTCCAGGAGTTTTTCCTGGTCTTTCTCAATTATATTGTCAAAGTTTATCAGGTCCCTCATTGTATTTACCATCTGGTTTTTGTAGAATTCCTCTGTCTGGTCAAGCACAGGCTCTTCAATCTCGTAGATTAGCTCGTAGTTTTTCTGGTTCCAGTATATGTGGACAGATGCGAACGGCGCTATGAGGCTGTATCTTACATCTATTTTTGTTTTGTCTGTGATTTTCTTCAGCGGAGCCACAGGCGGGGAAAAGTCCAGTTTTACCCTTGGATAATCCATTATGTTTTCGTTTGCCATTTTATTCAAGCTCAAAGTTGATTATTGTTTTTCCGGCAGGGTCTTTTCCGTTGTTTGACACGAAAAGCGTGTAGGTTGCCGAAGCCGTGCTTATTGTCTTTGAATCATCGGAATCAAGGTATGTGATATTATAGCTTGAGGAATAGTTTTCAGAGAGGCTTGTGACATAATTCTCTCCCCTTTTTCTTGTGTTCACAACTATGTTTCCGTCCTCAATCTCTGTGCCAGGCTCGCTGTACATGTATGTGCTTTCTATCTCAAAAAAGAGAGTGTCATTTTCACCCTGCACTTCCAAACTTCCCCTGTTTATCTTGACTTCTATGACTCTTTTGTTTCCAGAACCTCCGTCAGATATTTCAGAAAGAATTTTGTGCATATCCTTCATTATTCCTAAGGATTGGTCAATAATGGTCTTGTCCTGCAGTTGCTCAATCTTTGGTCTTGCAACTCCGAGAAGCGCTGCAATCAGCACAAATGCTATAAGGGTGTATATCACTGTTTCAATCCATATCTGTCCGCGTCTGTTTTTTTCTGAGCAGTACATTTCCTCTTTTTGCACCTGTTTTTGTTAATCAGGACTTCAAGGCGGATTTGATTTAAATAGTTAATGATTTATCATCATCCCGACGGCAAGAAAAATCTTTCTTATTCAACAAAGTACATGCAGTCATCTATGCTTGAAAGCGTGCTGGCGCCGTCGCATTGCTGGCTGTTTATTGTTGGGACTATGCTTATTGATGATGGCAGTGATGTTATTCCTGTGAAGAAATATGTCCTTCCTGAATTTTTTGACGGCATTTTTACTCCGTCGCTTGAATTAGGATAATTTTTCACATTTGCAAGAGTTTGCGAGGTGCTGTTTAAAGTTGCGCTTTCCGAGCTTCCGGCAAATGTCACCGAAACAAGAATGCTGTCTATTTCAAGGTTTCCAATTTTTACTGAGAACTGCATCTTGTTTGCGGTTGAGTTGTAGCATGAATAATCATTGTCAAGGCTTACCTGGTCAAATACTCCGAAGCAGGATGCTCCCTTATCTATGTTGCTTTGGACTATTTGGTTTACCACTGCCCACACGACAGAGCCTGTGACCACAACTATCAAAAGAATTAGCACTGTGCCAACGATTGCAGAAACTCCTTTTTTATCCTGTCTTTTTTCCCTGTTCATTTTGCCTATTGTTTATTCAATTGCCAGCTCGTACGCATATTGATCCTGGCACACGAAAAGCTTTTGATCCCCTGATTCTGACAGCCCTATGAGGACAGGAACCAAAACTGTTTTTTCAGAACTATCAACATAGCTGCTTAATGTGGAAGATGAAAATGCATTTCCTGGATTAAGCCCGTTTGCAGGCCAGCTAGAATCAATTTCCTGCATGTCAAGAGTGTCATAGCTTCCTGCAGCATAATTCCTCATTTTCATGGTGTACACAGGAACATTTCCCCTGTTAAGAATATACATTGCTCCTGAGGAATAACTTGCCTCAATCTGCACGTCTCCGCAAACAACCTCTACGTTTGTTCCGTCAAACTTTGTTATAGCCTCCCTGTTAAGACCTCTGAACCAAAGGAATATTATGAGTGCTATTACCACGACCATTGCTATGAGAAGTATTGTCGCGATTACAGGAGACACTCCCTTTTTCCCTGTTTTTTTTATTTCCTTTCCCATTTTTTAATTCAGCTATCTTCAATTAATAAATCTTTTCTATATTCATCCCACCACGCATGAGGACAGCTCATTCCTGACA
>CAYVSB010000047.1:0-1615 GCA_964452855.1 Candidatus Woesearchaeota archaeon | reverse complement strand
CAATGGCATTGGCGCATGTCACAAACCTCTCCCTGTTTCCGTCATTCTCAAACCTCGCAGGAACAATTTCTATTATCTTTATGCTGTCAAATGTGGGATCGGTGATGCTGAATGTGCTTGTCTTTTCAATTCCTGGAGCAAGCGAGTTTTTCCCTGTGATGTAAATGACCGCATTGCTTGCATTAAGTTCTCCGCTTGTCACATTGCGTGAAAGGTCTTTTGTTGCGAATTGGTCTGTTGAGTTCCCTGCCCTTATGAGGTATCCTGTAATGTTAAATCTTCCGTTGTTCTTCAGTGTTATGTTTAGCATGCCTGCCTCGCACGAATAGTTTTTTATGAAAATGGAGACGCCGTCAGGGCATTCAATGTTTCCCTTTGGTATGTATGTTTTCAGCCAGCTGTATGTTACTGCGCCGAGTGTTATTGCAATTGCCACCAAAAGGACATATCCTATCATTATGCTGACTCCTTTCCTGTTTTTTGGTCTAATTTTTGGCAACATATGTTTCCCCTCCTTTTGCCTGCGAGATTATGAAGAAAAAATTCTCCCCGCCTTTGAGCACATAGTCATTGCTTATTCCGTCTATGGTAACATTCATAAAAATTCCGTTTGGATTGAAATCCATGGATTCTGCAACACCAGGGCTTATGGCAAAGGATGTCTCGCCGTTTCCCTCATCAACATAAATAGTCTTTGCCGACTGGGAATATCCCTTTACTGTTATGACATCAAGGTTTCCAAATACAAAGTATATGTCCTTTTCATTTCCTGAATAATTAATGTAGTCATCTGTGAAGTTCTGCATCAGGTCATTAATTTGTCCTGGAGTGTATCCGCTGTTCAGTCCGTAATCAAGAACATTTTCGCTTTCTGTCCTCAGCTCCTGGTTAATGTCATCAATCTTTACAGTGTCTTTTCTTTGGGAAAAATTTGACAAGGTTGCAAAGCCTGCGATGAGCATTGAAAGAATGATTGCAGCCATCAGATAAAACTGCCCCTTTTTTTCCATTTGCATTAAAGGGAAATAAGGTTTATTAAATTAGTGATTGAAAATCTTTTACGCCTCATTTTTTCCTGAACTCAACGCCTTTAAATTTTTCAAATTCCTTGTCGCCAGTTACAAATTGTAGTCCCTTTTTTAATGAGAAGATGTATCCGACAGCATCAAAAAATGAAATTCCTGATTTTTTGTTTTTATGCCGGAATTTGATCGCTTCCTTCAATATTTCTTTTTCAACAGGAACAGCATATCTCTCTAATTTTTCAGACCACAGATTTGCATCAGCTTCCCCATAATCTCTTAAAAGAACGCCATAAAATTCTGCCAGTGTTAAATCAGTTATGACAAATTCTATATTCCCCAAAAAAATTTCAATTAAGATATAGGTGTCCAGACACTTTTCTATAGCCATTTGCTCTCTGGATTCTCTTTTCTGAACTCATTTAACATTTCTCTGGCAGTTCTCTTTTTGAATTTTGCTGTCCCAAACATTTCCTTGAGGACATTGGATTCTTTGCTTATTTCAATGACTATCTTCTCCTCGGGCTTTATGTTGAATCTTTCAACAGCTTCGCTTGGTATTATTATTCCTATTGAGTTTCCCCATCTCTTTG